>JAYUPV010000001.1:0-2465 GCA_043759865.1 Alphaproteobacteria bacterium
GACCAGCTGTGTGATGCGCGCGAGGTGTTGTTTTTCGGCGGTAAAAACAGTTATCTTCAGCCCGAGCGATTTGCGGAAGTCTGCTTCCGACATCCCTTCCTGCGCCTGCTGGCGCATCTTTTCGGTAACGAGCAGTTCCGTGCGGCTGCGGTCTTCTGCCGTGATTTCGACAAAATCGAAATAATCAGTATGGGCGAGGAGGGCAGGGAGATCGGCAATTTCGTCCGGCACCTGTACGCAGGAAACATCGGGCATGCGCTCGCGCATTTCGCCGATTTCTTTTGCGCTGTCGTCCACAAAAACGATGCTGTCGAGGCCGATATTCAGTTTCTGGGCGATACGTTTGACGCTATCGACTTTCGACTCCCAGCCGATTTCAAAATGCACGATGTCGCGGCGCGACAAAACCATGGCGTCATGTTTGTCGAAAACCTCAAAAACATCGGCGGAGTTATTTTTGGAGGCGATGGCCAGCAGCACGCCTTTCGATTTCAGGTGCATCAGGTATCGCTGGAAATCGCGGAAGACTGTGCCTGGAAACTCGCCGCCGAGCTGCAGCCCTTCAATGCCGTCCTCGCCCACGATGCCGCCCCAGAGCGTGTTGTCGAGGTCGAGCACCACGCATTTTTTTGGCGCGCGTTTTTCGGCGGCGACGATGCGCCCGAGCGTGACGCCGATATCGTGCCAGAATTCTTCGGCATAGGGCTGGCGGTAAAGATACCAGTTGCGCGTGTCATGCGCGTTTTTCGCGCCGAAATCCAGCAGCTGCGCCTGCAAATCGAACAGCCGCACGCCGTCGATCTTCAGCATTTCCTGTATCCACAGCTGGTAAAGCGTATTGAAAACCGGCATGCCCGCGCCGCTGGTCTCAAACAATTCATAGCCCGGCATGGCGGGGTAAGGAGGCGTGGAAATAACAAGCGTGCCCTTGAACGCCGCCCGCAGCCGCGCGATATCGGCGGCGAAGGCTTTTACTTCGTCCATCAGTTTCGGCAGGGCGGCGGCTGAATCGAGACAAGCGGCGAGCAGCGCGGGGAATATATCTTCAATCCGCCACAGGAAAATGAGGGCATCCGGTTCGCGCGCGAAGACGGCTTTGTAATCGGCGCTGGCTTGCCGCAGCTGGTTGAACGGCCCGAAAACAATTTCCGGCGTGAATTTTTTGCCGAGCAAATGCGCGGCGAGGTGCCGCCCCAGAGGTTCGGCGGTGAAACTTGCTGCAACGGCGATGATGTCGGTCATGTCACACCTTCACGTTCTTCGCCTGCAGCGTCTGGCGCGCAAGGCCGATGGTGGACATTTTCATGATTTCTTTCGTCGAAAGCCTGACCTTGAATTTCCCCTCGATAGCGGCGACGAGGTGCATGGCGGCGAGGCTGTCCCACTGGCGGGTGTTTGTGGGCGCACTCGCATCGCTGAGGGTTGCGGCATCGACTCGCAGCACTTCGGCAAAAAGCTCGGTCAGCGCATCGGCCATTTCGTCAAAATCACCCTTTAAGCCTTGAAATTCAATGCCTTGAAATGGTAGCAAAGAGGGGCGGCGCTGCATAGAAAGTTTTTGGGCGAATATGCAAAGCCTGCCCATTTCCAACCCGCTGATATCCATGAGATTATTGCTTATATCGCAATTTGTTCTTGATTATTTTCAAAACCTCTGTTAGCCTGAAACTGGGCGGATTTGAAAGTTTTGCCGGACGGGGCCCGAAAAACCGGACGGCAAAGAGGATAAAAGGGGAGACGGACAACAAGATGGATGCGCTGACGCTACTCGCTATTTTCTCGGTTTGTTACCTCGGTTCCTGGCTCCTCGCCAAGCCGGTGCGGAAGATCGGCATGTCAACCACCATCATCGAGCTGGCGGCGGGGTTCGTGCTCGGCAACTGGCTTATCCCTTTCGACAGCGCCAAGGCCATCGCGGGGGTGTCGGAAATCGGCGCGCTCGCCCTGTTCTTCCTCGTCGGGTTCCACACCAACCTGCGCGAGGTGAAGGCATTCAAGCACGACATCACGGTCGTGGTCGCCATCGGCGCGGTTTCGGCCATCGTGTCGATGCTTGTGCTCTACCAGCCGCTGCACCTGACGCTGACCGAGGGCCTGTTCTCGGCCGCCATCGTCATGGCGACGGGCGTGGGCGTGGTGATGCGCGTGCTGCAGGAATTCCACTACACCGAAAAACGCGCGTCCAAGTTCCTGCTCGCCTGCTCGGCGATGGAGGATATCCCCGCTATT
Organism: Alphaproteobacteria bacterium; assembly: GCA_043759865.1. GTDB lineage: Bacteria > Pseudomonadota > Alphaproteobacteria > Micavibrionales > UBA2020 > JAPWJZ01. Next base: position 2,230 of record JAYUPV010000001.1, read on the forward strand.
TTGCTGCTGGCCTTCGCCACCTCGTTCGCGAAACAGGCGGGTGCGTTCAACGAAACGGTCGCGACCGACCTGTTCATCAAGCTGCTGGTGGGTGGCGGGTGCGTTATCGCCGCCATGGTTCTGATCGGGCGCATGAAAATGCCCCGGATTTCCCTGCCGCTGCTGCTGCCTGCTGTCATCATCTCGTCATGGGCGACGCACAGCCTCGGCTTTACCTCGCTGCTCGGCGCGTTCGT
>JAYUPV010000002.1:0-2656 GCA_043759865.1 Alphaproteobacteria bacterium
TACCTGCGCCATCATCAGCGTCAACAGCGCATAGGACGCGATGTTGAAAGGCACGCCCAGAAACACATCGGCGCTGCGCTGGTAAAGCTGGCACGAAAGCTTGCCGTTCGAGACATAGAACTGGAACAGGCAATGGCAGGGCGCCAGCGCCATTTTCGGAAGGTCGGATGGATTCCACGCCGTGACGATCAGCCTGCGGCTGTCGGGGTTAGTTTTAATCTCGTTCAGCACCGCGCCGATCTGGTCGATGGCTTTGTCGTCTGCCGCCGCCCAGCTGCGCCATTGATGGCCGTAAACGGGGCCAAGGTCGCCGCGCTCGTCCGCCCATTCGTCCCAGATGCGGACGTTGTTGTCCTTCAGGTACTTGATATTCGTGTCCCCTTTCAGGAACCACAACAGCTCGTGGATGATCGATTTGGTGTGCACTTTTTTGGTGGTGACCAGCGGGAAGCCGTCGGCAAGGTCATAGCGCGTCTGGTAGCCGAAGGTGGAAATGGTGTCGATACCGGTGCGGTTTTTTTTCAAGCTTCCTTTGTCGAGCACATGCTGCATCAGGTCGAGATATTGCTTCATGTTTCCTGTCCCCCGGAATCTGGCTTGCCTTGATTCAAAACTAACACAAACAAAGCACCCGTTTCACCTGTTACGGTGGCGCAAGGCGGTCATATTATATCTATATGATATTTAATGATAATTTTTCATTTTTTGACATAATAAACAGCCCCGTGATAAAGTCCTGCATCCCAATTTTCAAGGTCGATTCATGGGTTTGCTGGCAGACACCGAACAGAAAGACGTTTCCGTACCCTCAGCCGTCATGCAGGACGTCGTCGTGACAGGGGCGATCCGATGACCCGCGCTTGGAACAAGCAGGGGCTTGACGCTTTCCGCGACGGGCTTTCCCTCTCGCGCCGCGAAGACGACGCGCGGTTGATCGAGCGGCTGTTCCGCGACGCGCCGAAATCGCCCCTGCTGCAAGAGGCGCTGGAATGGGCCTTCGCGCATAAAGTCGATTTCATTATCGACCGCAATCTCGATCTTGCGGGCGGCGTTTACCACAGCGGCACGGGCGTGCTCGCCCTCTCGCAGGAGATGTTCAAGCCCGGGAACAGGGACGAGGCGTTTTCCTCCCTCGTTCACGAAATCCGCCATGCGTGGCAGGACTGGAACGCGCTGTTGCCTACCTATGCCGAAAACTTCACCGAGGCTTATATCCGCCAGTCGGCGCTGGAAGCGGATGCCGACGCCTTCGGCAAGCTCGCAGCAAAGCAGATATCACTGGCGAAAGACATCGCCCGCATCGGCGAGCGCAAGAATGAGGGCGGCGATATCGACGAAAAGAATTTCGAGGAATTGAAAATTGCCTTCAACACAACGCTTGAAAAAACCGGAGCCGCGCTGTGGGAAGCGTTCAGCAGCTGGTATACCACCCCCTATATCCCGCTTTCCTACGGCCTTGGCCTCGCGCGCGGAATGGCGAAAGAAATGGGGCGCATGGATATCGTCGATAGCATTGACGACCATCTGCTGGGCGCGGCGCTGGCCGGGCAGAAAAGCGAATTTTCACTCTATCGCGGGGATATAGACCGGCCGCGCAGCCGTGGCGTCGATGTCGGCAGCAGAGCGGGACTCGCGCCACTCGGGCAGGGGTTCAGCGGCACGGGAAATTATTTTGACGCAGCACCCGCAGGCTATCTCGAAAAGGAAATTCTCGCCGCAGCGCCCGCCCGCGCCCTTTACGGAGAAAAAGACAAAATCAACTGGTTTGTCGCTCTTGTGCTGGAGGCGGAGAAAAAAGCAGCGCCTGAAAAGCGCGCGGTCAAAGACGTGCCGCCGCCCTCCGTACCTCTCGACCCCGCCCGCGAAAAAGCGAGGCTTGAACGTGAAAAGAACCGCACCACCCGCAAGCGCAGCGCTCCCGCCTTTGAAAGGTTCAGGTAGTACAGCATGACAGCGAAGGCAAAAAAACTGCCGAAGGGAATAACGGAATTGGCCGAAGGTTTTCACGCCACCCGCGATTTTACCTTTCTGCCTGTTCCGAAGACAAACTGGAACAAGACGAGCCTTGAAGAGTTCAGGGCGTCCTTGACACCGGCGCGGCTGAAGGAAGACGAGAAACAGCTTTCCCGACTGTTCAGTATCGCGGCGAAAGTGCCCGAGCTGAAAGCCGCGCTCGACTGGGCGAACGAACACAACATCGACCTCATCGTTGACCGCACCTCGCGCGGGATCGGAGGCTATTATTCGGTCGGCTCGGGCGTGGTCGCTTTTTCCGCGCCCGCTTTCGGGTCGGATATGAAACTGGCGGGTGTCGCCGTCCATGAAATCCGCCATGCATGGCAGGACTATTACGGCATGATCGCGACGGCGGATACGAAGTTTGCCGACTACTTCATCAAAATCGCGCTGATCGAGGCCGACGCGACCGCGCACCAGATGCTGGCCGAGGAACAGGCCTCCCTCGCCGGCGGACGCGAGGCAGCCGAGGCACGCTGGCGGCAATATCCCGTCGATGACGACATGAAGCGTACCGTCCGCGAATCCCATGATCGCAGGGAAGCGCGGCTGCAGGACCGCGATAAATACCTGTGGGAACAGTTCAAGGGCTGGTACACCTCCTTCCGCCCCGCAAGCTACGGGGACACGGCGGCGCGCG
>JAYUPV010000003.1:0-13945 GCA_043759865.1 Alphaproteobacteria bacterium
GCGGGCGGTCATGGTGGCTTTCTTGCCGCACCAGCAGATCGCCTTGATTTCCTCGATATTGTCGGCAAAGCGCAGCAGCGCCTCCGAGCCCGGGAACAATTTACCCATGAAGTCGGTCTTGAGGCCGTAGCATAGCACGGGAATGTCGAGCTCGTCCACGATACGCGCGCACTGGAAGACTTGTTCCTCGGTGAAGAACTGTGATTCGTCGATGAACAGGATGTCCACACGTTTTGTTGCATGCATATCTTCGACAAAGGCGAAAACATCGGTGGTTTTGTCGAACGTATAGGCAGGGCATTCAAGGCCGAGGCGCGAGGAGATTTTCCCCGTGCCGGAGCGTGTGTCGAGCTGTGCGGTCATGGCGACGGGGTTCATGCCGCGCTCGAAATAATTGTATTGGGCTTGGAGGAGTTGCGTCGACTTGCCCGAGTTCATGGCGGCATATTTGAAGTAAAGCGATGCCATCGACGGTCTCCCTTTAATAATTCGCTTCGGTGATATTTTTTTGTTTTGTGGAACGAGACGGATACTAGCGAAGAATGATTCACGATGCCACAGCGAAAAGCGCTTTTTTTAAAAAAGCAATAAATTTTCGCACCCGCGCCGGAGGCGCAGTTCAAATAGCGAATAAGCGCGCACAAGGCTTTGGGAAAAAAGATTATTCCGAAAGGATCGGCTTTTTATAGGTTTTGAAAATCTGGAAACTGGCGCGAAGATCGGAATACTCCGAAGTCAGCATTCCCTGGCTGCAGGCGTCAGTATAAGCCGTATAGCCGCCGCCCAGACGCGACGGCTGGTTTGAATTGCGGGGGTGGTGCTGTGCGACGATGGGTGCGCCGGTTTTCGGATCGCGCGCCAGCAAGCCCTGTGCGGGGTTTTCAAAGGGGATCATGAACGTGCCAAGCCCGTCGGCGGTTTTGTCGCCCAGCACAACGGCAAGGTACATCTTGTCATTGTACTTCACCAGCGTCGCGCCGCCGATTTTGGTGTAGTTGCCCATTTTTGCAAGATCGCTGCCGCGCAAGGGGGTTCCGGCGTAGCTCCATGTTTTGCCGTGATTGACCGATTTCAGCATCACAATGCGGTCGGGTGGTGAGCCTGGCTTGTTTATGAAGGCCGAAAGAGTCATGAACAGGAACTTGTTATAGACGACGCTCGGACGTGAATAGAAATAAATATCCTGCAGTTCGGGGCTCAGGTCGTTGATGTAAGTCTGCCCCATCGCTTCTGCTTCGAAGGGCTTGCCCGGCTGGTCTTTCGAGGCCGAAAACAGCATTCTCTGATCGGTCCACGGCCCGTCGGGGCTGGGCGCGGTTTTTTCAGCGATGAAACCGTAATGCCGCGCAAAAGCCTCGCTGCCTGTCCAGTAATAGCGGTAGGCATAAAGTTTCCATTCGCGCCCGCGATCGTCGGGGTCATAGACAATGCCGGGTGTTTCGTAGCGCCAGATGCCGCCGGTGTCGGAAAGGGGTGTCACGTTGTCGGGCCCCATAACATCATCCTTCTCGCCCTTGTAACCGCCGCCGATAAATGCCCAGAGCTTGCAGGGTTTGGTCGACCTTTCCAGCACGACTTCTGTCGCCACCTGCTGCTGTGTTCCGAGCGTGTCAATGCTCAGCACGGTATGCGCCATCAGCACGTTCGACCCATCGGTCGCAATCGCGGGGTCCATCACACCCTTGTTGTGCTCCCTGTTAAGACCCGGGAAGTTGAGCGGTTCGACCTTGTCGATCTGCACGCCCATGGTGATGAAATAATGCAGGCTGTACGGCACGGCAAACAGAAAAAACGCGGCGCCCATTGTCACCACGGCTTTGTAAGCCCAGGGCAGCAGGCCGAAAATTTCCGTCAGGGTCTTGCCGTAAATTCTCATTGTTCGCGCCCCTTTGTTGCTGTCTGTTACGCGGCGGGCGGCAGGTCGATTTCGAGGATCGCCATGTTGAAGTCATAGGAAACTTCGCCCTCGTCATCGTCGCGGTAGATGACGCCGATAAATTCGCCGGCCATCAGCACCTCGAGCGAATCTTTCGCTTCCTTGCGCTCGGAAAGAGCGAGGGTCTTGTTGCCGAATTTGTCCTGCATGTATTTTTGCAGGCGCGTGATTTCTGATTTGTTCATGAAAAGCCTCTTTTCTGCGGGGGCGTTTTAAGTTTCTTCCGCACATTCTAGCCACTTCTTGCGCGCATTCAAATAAGGCATTCGCCACGCAGCGGCTTTATGTGAAAAAACCCTGTATTTATTGACATAAACGCTAGTCACGGCTAGAAGAGAATACCGCAACAAGGTGACAGCCATTTACATGCCCCCTCCCGCCCCGAAACTTGCGCCCGATTTCAACAGCGCCGCCGACGACGGGCACATCACCGGCCTCAAAACCGTCGCACGCAACGCCATGCTCGCTAAGGACGACACCGGCGCGGTGCAGGCCATCCGCGCTGTCGAAGATTACATCCCTGATACCAGCGACCTGCGCCGCCGCCTCTATAACAGCCTTATGGCTGATGCTATTTCCTTCGGTTGCCTGCCTGCTATCGACTATCTCCTCGGCAAGTCGCAGACCGGCTATGCGAGCGGCATGGCGCATGCGGCGCAGATTGACCAGCTGGAAAGTTTCAACCACTTTGTCAAAAAAGCCGCAAAAGAAAACGTGGAACTTCCGGCCATAGACCTCGAAACCACGCTGTTGATGTCGACCGAGCGCGGCGCGCAACGCGTGACGGTGGCGCTGCTGGAAATGGGCGTCAACGCAAGCATACACGGCGACCGCCCCTTGCAAAACGCCTTGAAACGCTATCATTCCGACGGTTTCGGGCCTATCGAAGACCTGCTGCGCCATGGCGCGACGGAAAAAGCCGCAACCGGCCTTGCCAAAAAAATCCATCCGTCGGATACGGAATTGCAGGAAAAAATCTCGGGCTTCACGCGTCACCTGAGAGAGGAAGCGGCGAAGAATTATTCGTTCGACAATGTGTCGCTTGAAACCCTGCGGAAATACGACGCTGTGCTTGGCACGACGCCGCTGCATTTTGCTATCTCGCGCGGGTTGTTTAAAGAGGCCATCGAAAGTCATGTCCCGCAGCTGACCCTTGGCGATTACCTGTCCGAAAACGAAAAGGGCGAAACCCTGCTTGCCGTTTTAACGCGCCGTGGGCGGCTGAACGAGCTTTTCAAACCAGCCCTCTGGATCGGGCAGCGCGACAAGGCGCTGGAGGTTCTCGAACAGGTGCCGGAAAAAGAACGGGCGAAGCTCGGCACCGAGGCATTTTTGCGCGAGGTCAGCCTCCTGACCCTGCAGCAAAGTGCGCGTAACAACCGTCCACGCCTCATTCCGTAAAAGGCGTATTGCCACAACCCCCTTCAAATGCAACACTTGTCCGTCCTTATAACAATTGTTGTGCAAAATGTCCGAGCCCGAAGCCAAGCCCGTACCTGCAAAACCGTCGCTCGTCGACTTGCACTGGCGCGCCACCTTGCGCTCACGCAAGCGTGAAGACCTTGATAACGACATGGTCGCCGCTATCGAAACCGATAACGGCTGGCGCTTCAAACTGCTGATGCAGGTCGACGCCAGCTGGGGGCATAACGAACGCGTGCTGCGCGCCGCCATATCAAATGGCCGCGATCAGATGTTCGACGCCATCACCGCAAAAGACCCAAGCTGGAAAGACGGCGTCAATGTCCAGACCCTCGCGAACGAGGCGATCGAAAAAGGCCATCTTGCTTTCGTGAAACAGTTCGTCGAAAAGCATGGTGCCGATATCCGCCACTACAGCGATGAAATGCTGCGCACCGCCGTCAATAAAGGTCACGAAGACATCGTGCGCTACCTCATTTCCAAAGAGGCTGATGTCAAGGCATGGAACAACGACTGCCTGCGCATGGCGGCTGAAAACGGCCATCTCGGCATCGTCAAGCTGCTGGTTGATGCGGGCGCGGAACTGAATTCGGGCTATTACGGCGGCGACACGCTCGGCCGCGCGGTCAACTCAGGCAATCTCGAGCTGGTTGAATACCTGATAGACAAGGGCGCGGACGTGAAAGCCGACAAGCATAGCGCCTTCATTACCGCAGCGCGTGAAGGGCAGATGGACATCGTTCGGTTGTTCCTCGACCGTAAGGTCGATGTGAATGCGGAAGATGGCGAGGCTTTTGCCGCCGCCGTCGGCAACAAGAAATTCGATATGGCCGACCTTCTGCTTTCAAAAGGCGGCGACGTGAACGCGCAAAACGGCAAGGCGCTGCGCCATGCCGCTTACGTCGATGAAAAAGAAACCGTCGAATTCCTGTTCAATCGTGGTGCAAACCCCAACGCCTTTGAACGCCGCGAAACCGCGTTGAGCGAGGCTGTGCGTGCCGGAAACGGGGATATGGTCAAGTTGCTCATGCGCAACGGCGCCGACCACATGGCGTTGCAGGGCGCCGCCTGGCAGGCTGCCAAAGACAGCCCCCACAACAAGAAAAAAATGCTGCGGGCGTTGGTCGAAGGTGCGCGCGAAGGCATTGTGCATACGCAGGTGGCAAAGACTGCCGAATTCGCCGAAACCTTCGGTAAAAAAGCCTACAGCATCGACGATCTGCGCAACACCAAAGGCCCTTCGGGCGATACAGGGCTGCTGATCGCGGCACAAAGCGGGAAATTCGCCGAGCTTGTCAGTAAGGCCAAAGGCGGAAAATTGCTGGCCGAAGACATGTACCATCCCGATGACCGCATCGACACCGTATTCTCGATGCTGGTGAAGCAAAAGAAATTGCAGGACTTTTTCCATCCAGATTTCTGGGCCGATCGCCCTTATGAAGTGCAAGATGTTGTGTCGCAACTGCCGGAACGCTTCCAGAAACGTGTCAGCCTCGGGCCGCTGGTGAACGAGCTTAATTATCGCGAGTTGCGCAAAAAAGCGGCGGGTGGCGGCATGAGCCTGAAACCCGGCATCACCAACAAAAAGCCTCCCGCGCCTCCTGCGCTTCCTTGACGCGAATGGACGATAATATCCGCAGAAAGCCTGATTTCAATACAAGTGCCTCGGGTGGGAACGCGTCTGCGAAGTTCGTTGACGACATTCTGCAAGCCGCGAACCTGCAGCAATGGAACAAGCTGCGACGCCTGTTCGACGAAAACAAAACTTTCGATGCGCCATATGACCCCCGCACGCTTCAGGTGGTGCTGCGTGCATCCGAAGCAGGTCAGCTTGCGGTGGTGGAAGAAATGTTCCGCCGCAATTTTCGCTTCACTGATAAAGCCGAAGGCAGCGATCTTATCGAGCGTCTCGCAAAAGACAGCGACGATGCGGCCATTCCCGTCATCGGCTTCCTTGTCAAAAACAACCATGCCTCGGCCGAACAGGCTGTGCTGTCCGCTGCGCGCGAGGGCACGCATGGGTTAATGCAGAGACTGAAAGACAACGGGGCCGATATCAGCGCACGCGGCACCAGCTTCTCCGTCGCCTTCTACGCCGGAAACAAGGAGATGATGCGGTATCTGTTCAATCAGGACATGACGCTCTATCCTGCCTCCGTTATCGCAGGGCTGCACGGCAGGCGCGATTCTTTTGGTGATCGTTTCCGCAGCGTGAATGTCGAGGAAACCGTGGCCTTCTACGGCCAGCTGGTGGCTGAAGACGTACAAAGGCTGGGGCTGTTCACTGCCTATGTCTGCCCGAACAAGCCGAGCCTCGATGATTTGCGGTCTGTGCCCTATGGCGTGCAGGAAAAAAGTGTGACGCTGATGCACCTGCTCGCGCGCACGGGCGATGCCGATGACATTATCAAAGCCGCGTTCCGCGAAGACAAAAGCCCGCTCACCGTCGAAGACCTGCTGCGGCAGGATAAAGACGGCGTTTCGGTTCTCGCCATTCTTGCGGCGCGTGGCGAGGAACAAAAGCTTGTCGATGCGCGACTGTGGCTGCACAATCCGGCGGCGGTGAAAGAAGTGAACGAGGCGTTGAAAGACCTGCGCGCGGGCGTTTCCATCGATTCGAATGTTTTTGAATCCGACCTCGTTTTTTATCGGCTGAAAAAGAAATTCGATCCGTCGCGCTGGTCCCTGACCCCGAAACGCCCTGACAAACAGTAACGGCGTTTAAAAATATCAATAAATATCAGCATATTGTGCGATATTCTTAAACTATATATTATGTCTAGCTTTGAGGCTGTTCAGCAACTGCGCTCTTTAGGCTACAGTCTACAGGTATCCGAAAGGGGACAGGGCATGTCCGACCGCAAGGACGATAACGGAAAAAAAGAAAATTTTGTGAAGGGCTTCCTCAGGAAGACCTTCAACACGCTGCAGCGCTGGTCAATCTCGCTGCGCGAAGGCAGCCTCGACAAGGCGCTGATCGCGGCGACGCGCCATGGCTGGGACTTGCGCGTCTCGTTCCTTATCTCCACGGGTGCGAACCCCAAGGCAAAAAATAACGCGCCGCTGAAATACGCGGTCGAATACGCGCATATGGGCGTGCTGCGGGTGCTGCTGAAAAACGGCGTGTCGCCGAACGAGGAAGACGGCATCGCATTGCAAATCGCCACTGCTCACGGCCAGCGCGACGTCGCGAAATACCTGCTGCAGCAGGGCGCGGATATCCATGCGAAACAGGATGAAGCCATCATCATCGCGGCCGGCATGCGCAACACGCGTATGATGGAGCTGCTGATCGATAACAACGCCGATGTCAATGCGCGCGGCGGCGAACCGCTGCGCGTCGCCGCCATCAATGGCAGTGAACATGTGGTGCGCCAGCTGATACGCGCGGGTGCGGATGTGCGCGCGAATGACGATGCCGCCCTTTACTGGGCTTGCCGCCACGGCCAGAAGAACGTCGCTGAAGTCTTGATTGATGCGGGCGCGGATATCGGCGCGCGCCACGGCGTCATGGTCGATGTCGCGGCGGCCTATGGCCATGCGCGGGTGCTGGAATTCCTGCTGAAGCGCGGCGCGAAGCTGGAAGAAAACGGCGGCCTCGCCCTCAAATGGGCGAAAGAAAACAATCAGGCCTCCTGCGTGCGGATTATTGAGTCGCATCTTGAAGAACGTAAAAAACAAGCCGCTGCCAACACGAACACACCGGTCGAAAAATCCGGCCCTGTGGTCAAGGCGCCTGCCCCATGACCGGTTTTGACGACTGGCTGGCGAAAAAGAAAGCCGCCCCCCAAAGCGAAAAGAACAACAGCCTCGCTCTCGCCGCCGAAAACCTCGGCTATGAAGAAGTGAAAGCGCTTATTGCTATCGGCGCAAAGCCCGAAGAAGCAACGAGCAGTATTCCCTTCCTCGCCTGGGCGCTACGCAAGACCGACGATTTCGACATGGTTAACCTGCTGCTCGATCTCAACATCCCGGCGAAGGGCGTGGGGTTCAAGGATATGTGGGCGCTGCTTGAGGAAGACAGGGAGCGCGCCTATACGCTGATGGAACGCATGGCGGGCGCGGGCATGGAAATTTCCGAACGCGCCAAGGCCGCCGCCGACGCCGCGAAAAAAGGCGACTTTGAATTTATCGAGCGCCGCCTGCTGCAGCCGGGCGAAGACCTTGTCACGCTGCTCGATTTCGCCTCGGGAGACGACAAGGAAGGCCTGTTGCAAAAAATCGCAGGCAAGAACGAAGCGGAACAGGCTCTCTACAAAACATATTTTGCCAGCGGCATGACCTCCGGAAAACTGCAGGGAAACGTGAATGCCGACGGCATGACAGGTTTCATGCTTGCGATACGCGCCGGCAAGACCGTCGAGACGTTGAATTTTTATCGCACCGGCATGGGGCTTGATGCGACGGCCGTGCTGCAGGAAGACCGCTTCGGCCAGTCGGTGGTGACGCTTCTCGGCCACCGCAATAACCTTGCTGCAATTTTTGCGCCCGACTTGTGGCAAAAGCAGCCGGAACAGGCCTTGCTGGTGCTGGAAAAAGTCTCCGACCGCTATGCGGCGCAGCTCGACCAGCCTAAAATCGCCCGCGATCTCGCTCTCTCCCGTCTTGCACGCCGCGCCCCGGATAAAGGCCTCACGCCATGACTTATGATCGAAAACTCGCCGACCGCTTTTGGCATGCGCTGTGGGGAAAGTCCGAAACGGACAAGAAAAAGCTGGATGAATCCCTGCAATACGCCGCGCTGACGAACAAGCTGTGGCGCGCGGAATTTTTGTTGACGGAAAAAACGGCCGACCCGAATACCGGCGATGGTTTTTGCGTGCGCTGGGCTGCCGAAGGCGGGCACAGTGAAATGATACGCTTGCTGGCGCGTCACGGGGCGGACATGAACGCTAAAAACGGCGAGGCGTTGATACGCGCCGCACGGCACGGCCATGTCGCCACGGCGAAAACCTTGTTGGAGAACGGCGCGGACGCATCGAAACAGAATTTTGCCGCACTCAGGATCGCCGATGCCTGCAATGATGCCGCCTTTGTCCGTACGCTCTTGAATTGTGGTCAGGACTTCACGGCGGTGGCGCAGGAATTGATGGACACGGCAGGCGGCCTCGGCCAGTTCGACAAGGCCGGTCTCTATAAACAGTATCTCGATGCAAAAGCCCGCCCGTCGGCGGCAGCCGTTTTCAAACCGCCGGGCACCGGCGCCAAACCGTCAAAACCCTGACGCTTTAAGCTGCCAAAGCCTTCAGCGCGCATTCACGCACATCGTCGATCATGCCAGCGGGTGCTTTCAGCTTCGCAAGTGCGCGCATGGAAAGCGTCGAGCCGATGACAAAGCGTGCGTATTTGCGCGTGTCATGCGAAGCGGGAATTTGCCCGGCGCGCTTGGCGTTGTCGAGACAGGTGATATAGGCGTTTTCAACATCCGTCATGTAGCCATGCAGGATGCCGGTAATACGGTCGTTGATCTGCGTGATTTCCAGCAGCGAGTTCATGACAAAACAACCGGGCTTGCTGTCGGGCTTCGCACATTCTTCGACAATATGCGTCAGGTGGCGGTCAAGCGCCCTCATGGGGTCGGGGTCTTCCATCAGCGCCTTCAGGCGCGGCAGCACTTCTTCTTCGATGTTCAGGCGCAGCGCGGCCTCGAAAACTTTTTCCTTGTCGCCGAGCGCGTTGTAGACGGAGCCGAGATGAAGGCCGAGCCGCTGCGCGAGATCGCGCATGGAAGTTGATTCATAGCCCTGCGCCCAGAAACTCTCCATTGCGGTGTGGAGGGCTTTATCCCTGCAAAATTCAAGCTTACGTCCCATGAAATTGATATCCTCTCGTGTAAGAAGTCCACGCAATATAAAAAGGTCGTGACAAAAACGGCCGCGGGCAAAAAAACAATTCAAGCCTTTTCAAAGCGGTCGTGCGTTTTTATAAGACAGGCGGGGCTTGAAAAGCAAACATTCCCTGCATTTTTAAACAAGAACGCACGTTCAAAATGGAACTGTTTGCCTGCGTCAAACGATTGTTCGCGCAAGTATCCGTTGAATATTCTGATACCGCAGCGTTAACAATCTTTTCATATATTGAGCCTAGACTCAAAGGTATCTGCCAAGGATGGAGACTCCGGAACCGCCAATACCCTCACTCCTGGCAAGATGATGATTAAATTGGCTATTTGGATATATTGTGCATTTATTTTTAACAACGGCCCTGCCTTCTACCTCCGACTGAAAACCGCCGGTCAGCAATGACCGGCTTTGTCGTGTTTTGAAGGCAGTTAAAGGAGCAATTGATATGGGACAACTCGAGACTGCCGATACAACGACCTACGAAACCCGCGAACTCGCCTGGGAACTGCAACAGCCGCATCCTGACCAGCAGCGAATCAAGTTTTTCCTCGATAACGCAGCCGACCTGCGCTCCGCGCTCCGCATGGCGAACATGGCGGAAAAAGATCTCATGAAACGGCCGGCGCTGCGACCGTTTGTAGCGCGGCATCTTAACGGGCGTACAGAAAACTCAGGGCTGTAAAGAACCTGTTTCTGCTTGCATAAAGAATAAATCCTGCCTGTAATGGATGTATGCGCGCATGTATACATGTGTACACCACATGCAAATACAGTCTTGCGCGCGTCTGCATGTATCAGGCATGCAGCACCATCAGGGGTTTATCTTTGGGGAGAAACGATGGCACGCCGCATCACACGGCTGCTCGTCACCGCCTTGCAGGCGGTAGAGCAGGAATCAAAAAGCAGCAGACAACGCCCGAAAAGCCGCGAGGGGAAGAAAACCATCGTCGGCCATTTCCAGCCCGAGGTGGCCTGGCAGCTGCGCAAGCTCGCGGTTGACCGGCAGGTGACGGTGCAGAAATTGCTGGAGGAAGCCTTTGGCGATTTGTTTGAAAAGCACCATCTGCCGCGTGTTTAGGGAGAAGGTGATTTTTTCCGGATGAAGCTCGCCCGTTGTGGTGCGGCGATATCGGCCTGTGTGCCGGTCTCAAGATAGATTTGCGACTCCGCACCCGACAGCAGGCTGACCATTATCTTTGCGTCATCGTCCTGTGATTTGCGCCGCGCCAGATCCATCGGCGTAATGCCGTGGCGGTTAGCCAGCAGCGGGTCGGCTTTCGCTTTGGTGAGCAAGCGCACAACTTCCGTGCGGTCGTGGTTCACGGCGTAGTGAAGCGCGGTATAAAGTTTGTCGCTCTGCGCGTTGGGTTGTGCGCCTTTTCTCAGCAGTATTTCCACCGCTTCCGCCCCGCCCCGGCTTGAGGCTTCCATCAACGGCGTGCCGAGGCTGTTGTCACGCGCATCGACCTCGGCCTTTGCGGCAATAAGTTTTTCGATAGCCCCGGCGCGCCTGGCGCGGGCGGCATAGTGAAGGGGCGTTGCGCCTTCGTCGTCGCGGATATCCACCTTGGTGCGGCGATGGGCGAGAATGTCTTCGAGAATGCCGGTATCGGGAAGCTCGGCCGCAAGGTGCAGCGCCGAAACGCCGTCGCCGTCCCGCCAGTTGGGGTCAACGCCAAGTTCGATCAGCAAGTTGACTTCGCGCCGGTCACCTTTTTTGACGGCCTCGCTCAGCAGCTGTTCGTTGGTCTTGAAATCCATCATGGCGCTTTTGAATCCCCTTGCCTTTCAAAGGTACAGGAATCGACATTATTATGTCAATATAAACGGCTCAAACACAAAGAAAAACCCCTCCCGGGTATCCCGCAGGAGGGGTTTTTCTAATCAATATCTAACCAGATGGGCGATTAGAGGTCGAAGTTACCAGGGCCGCCCGGCTTTTTCGGGGGCTGGGGCTTCTTCGGATGGACGTTCGGCTTGCTCGGGGGCGGGGTTTCGTCTTCAAAACCACCGGGCGAGGGCATGCCGGGGAAACCGGGCAGGCCGCCAGCAGGCATGATGTTCGAGACTTCGCGGCGGATGGTGTCCGACAGGCCTTGCAGGGTTTCTGCAACCTGATCGTCCGTCTGCGCGAGTTTCGCGATTTGCGAAGCGGTGCGCTGCACATCCATGATCACGGGCATCATCTTGAACATGATTTTCGACGGGCTGATGTCTTCGCCGGTCGATGCCATTTCCATGACGTCTTCGACCATTTTGTTGAATTTGTCGCTGAGCGACTGGAACAGCGGTTGTGCAGCGTTGTCTGCTGCAGCTGCTTCCAGGAAAGCGTTTTTAATGTTGTCAAAAGCCTTCATGGCTTTTTCGGGGTCGATGGGGGGAAGACCAAAATCCACGGGGAATCTCCTTGCACAAGTTTTGTTAAAATTCTATTTGGCTAACGAGGAGGAGATTCCCAGAATACAAATGGTGAGTCAATACGGTTTCCAAATTTATGATAAAGAAAATATGATTTTAATTACATAAGTAGGCTAGCAAATTACATAACTTATCCCTGTATTACATAACCATGAAATGAACAGCTGTTTCTGGTATTCCAACGGTAAAAGGGAAATGGCATTATGCGCCGGTTGGTAAATATATGCAGGGAGGGAATCGATGTCGGTGAAATCCAGCTTCAACTCGGTGCGCCACGGCAAGGCGCTGGATGCCCACGGTGTCGAAGGCGAAACCTATCTCACCCGCTCCATCAAGATGCAGCAGCATGAAGCGATAAACGATTTCCTCGCGCTTGGCTGCGATGCGAACGCGCCGAACGCAAAAGGCGAAACCCCCATTTTCATCGCGCTCTCGCTCATGGATGCAAAAGCGATTGATGACCTTGTGATGGGGGGTGCCAGCGTGTTCGTGAAAAAAGACGGCCTGACCTTCAAGGAACACGCCAAAAAAGCGGGGCTTACGCAGGCAGTCGAGCGCGTCGAAATCTGCGAACGCGAACGCGCCGCCTATGCCTACGCGATTTCTTCGCGCGGTATGTAATTTTTTCTAGCTTGAAAAACCGAGATTGGTGAACGGGCGCACGATGCCGCTCACCAGCTTGTCGACATGCGGGCGAAGGCCCGTTGCCGCTTTGTTGAATCTTTCGGCGAAAAATCCGCGCTTTTTTTCAACGTAACCCGCGTGCTGCTCCTCGAACTTGTCGAGCAACGCGTTGCGGCGGGCATTCGAGGGGTGCGAGGCGTTGACGAAGGTGGCAAGCTTCGACGGTTCCTGCGGCGCGGGCGGGTCGAGCCCTTGCGACCGGTATTTATATTCCGTCTCGATGCCCTTCATTTTAATCATGGCCTTTTTGATTTTGCCAAGCGCGGTCGACAGGTCTTCCGTGCCGCCGGTCATCAGCGCAGCGCCACGGTCGCACATTTCTTCCTGATAGCGTGATTTGAGGGACTTCAGCGCTCGTCCGACGACATTGCTGCCGATAACCAGTCCGATAACAGGCAGAAGCGGCAGCGGGCCGATAATGGCGGCTGCGATCAGCCCCACATTGATGGCGGTATTCAGAGGCATGCGCGCCATCCATTGAACGCCTTTTTTCGGATGTTCAAGGGTCAGGTGCGTCATTTCATGGGCGACCACCGCGCGCAGCTCGCCCTCGTTCAGGTCTTTCAGCGCACCTTTGCCGAGCATGATAACCGGGTCCTTGCCCGACGGCCTTGTGGTCGTGCCGGCCATGTAATCGGAAACAAGGCCGCCAAGAGTGGCGCGGCCTTCCTTCTTGAAGAACTGGTCGATCACAAAAACCTTCGGCACCTGTTCCAGCTTCGCGGCCTTGGTCAGGTGCAGATATTCATCGACGAAATTCGGGTGTGTGTCGCCGAATTTGCGCTGGAAGGCGGCGCGGTCTTGCGGTTGGGTGAAGTCAAACTCGATAAAGTCGCCCTTCTTGTGCTGGAGCAAAAGTTTTTCATGCACCATGTCGGTCACTTTGGTGACGCTCCAGCGACCCGCGAGGAAAACGCCCGTGGCGGCGGCCGCCACAACTGCGACACCGCCCACAAACGGAGCGAGCACGGCAAGTTTCAGGCCGAGTATCGCCACATGCCCTGCCTCGGGCAGATAATCGCCCCGCAGTTTTTCGGCAAATGTCTGGATCTGTGTTATCTGGCCGGTCTTGCTATCAACGTAAGTGGAGGGGAATGTATCCGCCATCGCGCTTTACCTATGGGTTTGTTGACGTACCGAAAAATCCTAGCAACAAACCCGGGATTGTCAAATGGCGCACCACAAGTGAAGGCACACTCTGGAAAAAATCACGCAAATGATGAAGGGGTGCAAAAACCAAAGTGGTTGAAAAAACAGCATTAAGATTAGAAATAAATCCGTTCTGTAAAACATGATGAAATTATTTTTGCGAATGAAATTCAGCGGCGCTTTCGCCCTGAAACCCGCGTAATGAGTCATGTTTTCGGGGGTTAAGTGTAACGCTGTTAAGCGCGGAAAAAGGGTTTTGGAACAAATTATAAAGAAAACAGTTTGCAGCGATACCTAGTGGTGTATACTGAATTTATCCACAAGATGTAGTGCTACCACTTAAGTTTCACGCTTAACGAAAGTGAGTCCGCATATGACCGCACCTGCCGTTAATACCGACCTGCTCGCGTATAACTTCAATCTGGGTACAACGAACTTTACAGCGAACATCCACCGCGAAGCGAACGCTGACGCCAAGCCCTTCCCCGCCATC
>JAYUPV010000004.1:0-10914 GCA_043759865.1 Alphaproteobacteria bacterium
GGTCACGCGCATGCCCACGAGTTTATCAAGCGCGGGGTCGCTGAAAGGGTTGTTGCCCATGATGCGCAGCTTGACGGGGTGACCGTCGCCGGTGTCGAGAACCACAGCTTCGTGTTCGCTTTTCGAGCCTTTGTTGACGACCTGTTTTTTGACCATGCCGGTGAATTGCTGTTTCTTGCCGAGACCCATGGGGCGTTCTCCTTAAATGATATTGTGAATGAATGCGGCGATTATCGCAGGGGCGGCAAAAGAGTCAATACCTTGGCCCTCTCTCCCGTTCTTACGGGAGAGAGCGGGGAGAGAGGGAACAGGGCGATGGTTGTAATAGGAAACTGGGGGGACGATTGCAGCGCCGGTGCTGCACCCTCTCCCTAACCCTCTCCCGCAAGAACGGGAGAGGGGATTCGATTATCTCCGCTCCCTGAAAAAATCCTTCAGCAGCGTGGCGCATTCCTGCTCGTTCAAGCCGCCATATACTTCCGGCACGTGGTGGCAGGTGGAATGGGTGTAGATGCGCGGGCCGTGGTCGATGCCGCCGCTTTTCGGGTCATACGCGCCGAAATAAACGCGGCGGATGCGGGCGAGCGATATCGCGGCGGCGCACATGGGGCAGGGCTCGAGCGTCACATATAAATCGCAATCGACCAGCCTTGGCGCGCCGAATATTTTTCCGCCTTCCTGCAGCAGCAGAATTTCCGCATGGGCGGTCGCGTCGTGCCATTCTTCCGTCTGGTTACCTGCGCGGGCGACAATTTCGCCCGTCACGCCGTTGACCAGCACCGCGCCGACGGGAATTTCCCCCCGCGCCGCCGCCGCCTTTGCCTGCGCTATCGCTTCAATCATGTATTTGTTTTGTGCGTCCATAGGGTTAAAGTACCAGAAATGACCGACGAAAACCAAAAGCCCGAAAGAATCGCAAAACGCATGGCTCGCGCAGGTGTCTGCTCGCGCCGCGATGCCGAGCGCCTGATTGCCGAAGGCCGCGTGAAACTGAACGGCGAGATTCTGGCAAGCCCCGCGCAAAATGTGACCGAAGCCGATGTCATCGAGCTTGATGGCGTTGCGATTGGCAAAAAAGAGAAAACGCGGCTGTGGCGTTACCATAAGCCGAAAGGTCTCGTGACCACCCACCGCGACGAAAAAGGCCGCGACACGATTTTCGACCACCTGCCGGAAGACCTGCCGCGCGTGATTTCCGTCGGCCGCCTCGATCTCACATCCGAAGGCCTGATTTTGCTGACCAATAACGGCGAGCTGGCGCGGCATCTCGAACTGCCGCAAACCGGCTGGACGCGCAAATACCGCGTGCGGGCGTTCGGCGACATGACCGATGAAAAAATCGAAGCGCTGAAACGGGGCGTCACCGTCGACGGCGTGTCTTATGGCAGCATCGCCGCGAAACTGGAGTCCGAAAGCGGCGATAATGTGTGGATGGAAATGATTCTCACCGAGGGCAAAAACCGTGAAATCCGCAAAGTCCTTGATTATCTGGGGCTTACCGTCAACCGCCTGATCCGCACGTCATATGGCCCGTTTCATTTGGGAAAACTCGATGACGGTGTGGTCGAGGAAGTGACGCAAAACGCCATCAAAGAGGCTCTGGGCGGCAAGTTCATCTAATGCTAGTCTTTCGGCATTATTCCCAAGGAGCATTGTCATGACCGCACAGCCGAAAGCCGCAACATCCTTCGCCGAAGAATTTGCCGCGCTCGAAAAAAGATTCGAGGCGATGAAGCCCGAAGTCGAAGCCACGCTGAAAGACGATGCGGCAGGCATCGAAGGCTATCTGGTGGTGTGGAACACCGGCATCAGCGCGGGCGGGCCTCTCGCCCTGTCCGGCAAGGGCGGCACGCGCATCACGCCGACCATCACGCTTGATGAAGTCAAAATGCTCGCGCGCACCATGGCGTTGAAAAACGCAGCGGCCTGCCTGCCGCTCGGCGGCGCGAAATCGGGCTTGAAGGGCAACCCCGATGCGCCCGATTTTGAGCAGACATACAGGAAGTTTGCACAGCTGATGAAGCCGCATCTCCACGAAAACGGCGGCAAATACGGCGGCTTCGGTTTCGATATCGGCGCGCGCCCCATCCACCCGAAATGGATTTGCGATGAATTGAAATCAACCCGCAGCTTCACCGGCAAACCGGTCGAAATGGGCGGCACCGACTACGACAAGGAAGGCATTGCGGGCCTCGGCGTTGCTGTCGCGGCGATCGCGCTGCTCGACTTCCAGAAAAAACCCGTCAAGGGCGCAACCTATGCCGTGCAGGGCGCGGGCGCCATGGGCGCGGCGGTCATCCGTTACTTCGGCGAAAAGGGCGCGGTGCTGAAATCCGTCTCCGACCCGAAATTCGGCGGCACATATATTTTCGACACACCGCCGAAGCCCGAACTGGTGCAGGCGCTCGCCACCATGGACAACACGGCGGCAGCCAAGCGGCTGGCCGAAACGGGCATCAAGCCCGTGAAGCCCGAGGAAGTTTTGTATCAGGACGTCGAAGTGCTGTTCCCCTGCGCCGTGCAGGAAGTCATCCGCGCCGACAACGTTGACAAGGTCAAAGCGAAATCGGTGGTCGAGGGCGCGAACGGACCGTCCACTCAAGCGGCGCGCGAAGCGATGCACAAAAAAGGCATCGTGGTTATCCCCGATTTTATCGCCAATCCGGGCGGCATTATCGCGGCCTATGTGGAACTGACCTCGAAAATCACGCCCGAGGAAAACGCAAAAACCCGCGCGAAGGTGAATGAAGCCAAAAAAATCACCATCGACCGCATCACCAAAAACATCCACATCCTTATGGGCCTCGCGGCCGAGAATGGTGTTGATACGGTGACGGCAGGCCGCTACATGGCTTACAAGAATATCTTTGAAGGCATCAAGTAACAGAACAAGAAACGAAAAGGAGTCCGGTAACATGCCCGCTACCACCGTTAATCAGGAAGAGGCCCTGAAAACCCTTAACAAGATACTCGAGGCCGAACTTGCCGGCGTGGTGCGCTATACGCACTACTCGCTGATGATTTACGGCTACAGCCGTATTCCCATTGTGTCGTGGCTGCGCGAGCAGGCGACGGAATCGATGGCGCATGCGCAGGAAGCGGGCGAGCTTATCACCCATTTCGGCGGCCACCCCTCGCTCGGCATCGGGCACCTGCTCGAATCCCACAAGCACGACATCAACGACATCCTGAAAGAATCTCTCGAACACGAAAAGGAAACCGTCGCCCTTTACTACGACCTGTTGAAACTGGTCGAAGGCAAGTCGGTGCTGCTGGAAGAATACGCGCTGAAAATGATAGCGGCGGAGGAAATGCACACCGGCGACGTCGACAAGATGCTGCGCAAGCCCGGCGAAATCCGCCCCGTGACGAAATAAACAATATTTGCGGTCTTGCCGCATAAAAAAATCCCGCACCTGTGGAGGCGCGGGATTTTTTGCGTCTCGGATATTTTAGAGGCGGTGCTGGCGCCAGTTGCCGGGCTGCTGCGCGCGCGTGACTTTTTCGACGCCGGGCACGTTTTCGATCGTGCTTTGTGCGACGTTGTTGCCGTTGATTTCGACTTTCATCGTGCGTGCAGCCTCGTCTTCGGACAGGAACTTGACGCCGCGGGTCAACAACACGCCATCACGGGCGCGGTCATAAGCCGCTGCGCTCACGCGCGTGTTGAATTCGATCGTCAGGGTGGGGTTGGGCTGTTTGGGACCGGTAAGGCTCATTGTGATAACTCCTGATAAAATAAGTGGATACGGTGCTGAAAGGTATTATAGAAAAAGCGAAGGGTCAATACGGTAAATGGGAAAAACAAGCGATATAAATCAGTCACTTAAAACAAGGACGGTTTACTTCGTTTCTACGGGAAGGATATCCGCCAGCAGCGCATTGAAGGCCGTTTTTTCCTCCGCCGTGCAAAGCCCTGCGAAGGCCATGCGCGACATGACCGGCAGGTTGAACTCGGGCGCGTCGCGCATTTCGGGCGGCAGCAGCGGCATGGCATCGGCGGTCGAGGGGATAGCGCCCGAGGTTGCGGCATATTGTGCCATGTTGTCTTTCCGCATCACGAACTCGATGAATTTCAGCGCGGCTTTGGGGTTTTCGGCGTTCGCGGGAATGGCGAGCGAGTCGACCCACAGATCCACACCCTCCGCCGGATAGAAATATTTTATCGCGGGGTTTTTGCCGCGCGCGATATAGGCATCGCCGCTCCAGGCCAGTTGTATTTTAACGTTGCCTTCCGCAAGGCGGCCGTAATAGCCCTCGGCTTTGTAAGATTTCACGAACGGCTTTTGCGCGTCGAACAGGGTTTTCAGTTTTGCCAGCGTTTCCGGCGAACTGTTGCAATGCTGCGTGCCGGCGGCGAGCGATGCCACGGCGGACAGGGTATTTTTTTCGTCGAGCATGCCGATACCGGCGGGCTCTCCTGCGGGGCGCTCGAACAACTGCTTCCAGCTTGTTACCGTTTCGTCCGTCAGCGATGTGTTTACCGCCACGCCCGTGGTGCCGTAAAAAAGCGGCAGCGACCACTTGGCCTCGGGGTCGTAAAGCGCATAGCGCACCGGCGGCGACAGCCGCGCCTGCATTCCCACCCCCATGCCTGGCGGCAGCTTTTGCAGCATTTTTTTGACACCAGCAGGGTAACGTATTCAACCGAGGGCGTGACAAGGTCGTATTTCATGCCCGCCTCAAGGTCCTTCATCATCCGGTCGTTGCTGCTATAGGGCGTGGCGGTGACGGTGATGCCGGTTTCGTTTTCAAATTTGTCGAACAGCTCCTGTGAAACATAGCTGTCCCATGTATAAAACTTCAGCTGCCCACCGCTGCCCGGGCGCATGAAAATGCTGTAAAGCGCAAAACTTGCAACCGCAAGCAGGACGAAAAGGAAGATTCTCTTTTTCATTTTCAAAAAATGGTTTGGTTAAAATTCGTCAGGCGAGGCTTGGGTTAAAATATTGACCCCGAGCTTTTTCACGGCAAGGTCGTGCAGCCGCCTTGCAATAATCATCCACATCGGGCTGATCAGAAGCGACAAAGCGATAACCGAAATCATCAACCGGTAGGCGTCGTGCGAAATCACTTTTGATGCAAGCCCGACGGCGACAAGAATGAACGAGAACTCGCCGATCTGCCCCATCACCACCCCCGCATGGAAGGCGCGCACCCAGGGCTCGCCCAACCAGTGCAGTATCGCGACATTCACCGTGGTTTTTAAAAGCGTCACGGTGGTCAATACCAGCAGTACGTTCTTCCAGTTCTCGATAATAAAGTGAAGGTCGATGAGCAACCCGATGGACAGGAAAAAAACCATCAGCAAAATCGTTTGTATCGGCTCCGCAGCCTTGTGCAGCGTGGCGCGCACGTTCGAATTGCCGATGATGAGGCCCGCAAGGAATGCGCCATAAGCTGTCGAAAGCCCTATAGCGCCCGTCAGCGTCGCCCAGGTAAAGCAAAACGCCATGGCGGCAAGCGGGATAATCTCGGGGCGCGACAAAATCCAGTCCGACATCGGCAGCGTCACGCGGTCGCGTTTCGACAGGAACAGGCTGACCGCGACGAGGAGGCCGATGGCGACCGTGATTTTGAAGAAAATCGCGGCGCCGACGCCGGTCGTGGCGGCGCGTTCGCCCTCGTAGCTCGACCCGAAGGCGCTGATGATCAAAAGCATGGGGATAACGGCAAGGTCCTGTGCGATTAATACCGAAACCGTGGTGCGTCCGACAGGCGTGCGAAGTTCGTCCGTTTCTTCCAGTATCTTAATAGCGACGGCGGTCGATGACAGCGCGGTCGCAAAGGCGAAGACCACCACGCGCTCCAGCGTCCAGTCCATGAAATGCCCTACGCACCAGAACACGCCGAGCGCCGCGAGTATCTGCAAGGCGGCGGCCGCAAGGGCGGTCTTGTACACTTCCTTGAAGCTGCGCAGCGACAGCTCCATGCCGATCAGGAACAGCAGCATGATAACGCCAAGCTCGGCCAGCACCTGCACGCTCTCGGTGTTCTCGACCATCTTCAGCCCGGTGGGGCCAAGCGCCACGCCCGCCAGAATATAGCCGACAATGGCGGGCTGGCGCAGGCGTATCAGCGCAAGGCCGCACAACAGCGCGGCGGTGGTCACAAGCGCGATAGAGGTAAGCGTGTCGAGATGTCCGGTTTCCATGCTGGTTCAAATTGTAACAAAATGCCAAACGCCTGACTATTAATATAGTCAGGCGTTGGAACTTGTAACGGTCAGGTAAATCTTACTGAACGTAGATATGCACTTCGCTGTTGCGAACATCAATGCTGTTGGCGGCGTTCAGGCGGACGCGCTCGACGGGCAGGCCCATCTGCGAGAGCGAGCGCAGCACGGCTTCACCGTTCTTGCGTGCTTCCGAAGAGGCGAGCGCCATTTCGGCGGGGTTGCCGCGCGCGGTGCTGACAGCCACGAGGTCAAAGCGCGCCGACGGATGCTTGTCGAGCGCCTGGCTGACGGCGGAATAGAGTGCTTCCTGATAATTCACATTCGCGCGGTCGAAACGGATGATAACCAGCGGGCGGCCGCGCACGGGAGCAGCGCTCTGGCCTGCGCTGTAAACGCCATCGGGCGATTCAGTCGCCTTCTTGTACAGCGAGTTGGAAATGTTCTGGCCGTACAGGTCGCCGTTGGAAATGGCGAGTGACAGGGTCTGCAGGTTCGCGTGTTCCGAGCGCAGGTAAGCGCCGCGGCGGTTGATCTCGTCGCCCGTCGTGGTCAGCAGGCGGTTGAGGTTCACGATCTGCTGGTTCACGCCGTCTTCAAGGCCGCGCAGGCGGTCGTGGTCTTCCTTCACCGCGCCCGAGAGGCCATAGGCCGCGCGGGTATTTTCCTGCAGGTACGAGGCTTTCGATGCTTCGTTGGCAAGGTCGGTTGCAAGCTCGTTCAGAAGGCCGGCGCTTTGCGACATGGAATCAAGGCGGTTTGCGGCGGCGTTCCAGCGTTCCACCAGCACGGGGTTGCCGGGGGTGGTGCCCGATTGCAGCTCGGTGTTGATGGCTGCGACGAGTTCATAGTATTGCGCGGCATCGGTATCGCTGCGCGATTGCAGCGCCTGCAGGCGGCTCTGGAATTTCGACAGCGAGCCTTGCAGCGCAACGAGGTCGCGGTTCAGGTCGTCGACCTTGCGGGTCACTTGCGTTTCGACGGCTGAATGGTAATAAGGCGTGCGCGAAAGGTCTGCGGTTTCGGAGGCCGACAGCACGGTGTCGCGCGAACCCCTGCGGTAAATCACATCGGGCGCGGGCGCGTCGGTCGTCTGCAGCGAGGGGCGGCTGGCGGTGCGGTTTTCAGCGCCGTTATAGTCGCCGTTGTAGGTGGCCATATGACCGTCTGCCGTGCAGGCGCTCAAGGAAAGAGCCGCAAGAATTGTCAACATACTGGTTTTCAGCAAGGCAATACCTCGTACTAGAAAAAAATCCCAATGAACCTGTCTTGGATCATTGTTCTTTTTAAACTATAAATCCAAGGACTTGCAATATTGAATCGGCGCAGCAGGGCGGGTTTTCACCAGATTTTTTAAGGGGATGGCTCTATTGTCATTTTCATAAGGTTTTGAGCGCCGCCGCTTTTCCCGCCCCATCTTTTTATTACCGCCCGAATACCGGCGCAAGCTGTTGGAATCCTTATTTTTAAGGAAACACAAGACGTTAGGCCGCTTTAAAGTCCCTTGCTCTTGGCTGACGAATCTTATAGAAACCATAAGCCTTGCGCCCGTAGCTCAACTGGATAGAGCATCTGACTACGGATCAGAAGGTTAGGAGTTCGAATCTCTTCGGGCGCGCCATTTATACTTAGAACTACAATGAGATACGAATGGCCAAGTATCTCGGCATCGAATTGACCAACACAAATGGTGCAATTTTGGTGCAACCCATAGGGACAAGCCAGAACAACAAGCTGCGATTTCCAACGCGAATCGTGTGTTTCGGAGTGTTCTGCTATGGCCAATATCCAAGAACGTATCGGTAAAGACGGTAATAAATCCTTTCGCGTACTTATTCGGCGCAAGGGGCAGCCGTTGCAAACGAAGACCTTCGCCAGTAAGACACTAGCGAAACAGTGGGCGACTAAGGTTGAAGCCGAAATCCTGCAAGGCAAGGTTTTTAAGACTTCACCATCCAAGCAGAAAACAGTAGCGGAGATGATCGACCGCTATATTGAAAATGTCCTGCCCACGAAAGGGCTAAGTTCCCAGATCAATCAAAAGCTACATCTGACATGGTGGAA
Organism: Alphaproteobacteria bacterium; assembly: GCA_043759865.1. Classification (GTDB taxonomy): domain Bacteria; phylum Pseudomonadota; class Alphaproteobacteria; order Micavibrionales; family UBA2020; genus JAPWJZ01. The sequence continues at coordinate 8,240 of JAYUPV010000004.1, forward strand.
GGAGAAAGTGGGCGACCTTCGCTTGTCCGAGCTAAGTCGCGCCATTGTCATCGAAAAGAGGGATGAGCTGGCCGTCGGCACGTTCCAGCGCCACAGCAAAATCAAGAAATATTCTCCGGCAACCGTAGATCGCTATGTTGATGCGCTATCCTCCGCTTTGACCGCAGCGGTTTACGATTGGGAATGGATGAATGTTCATCCCCTGCGGGGCTTTCAGGTAAAGTTTAACCAGGACAATGCCCGGACACGCTATCTAACTAACGATGAGCAGGTTGCGCTTTGGGGGGCCTGCCAGCAGGGGTTCAATCCCATCATTTACGACATTATTCTTCTCGCCATCACAACGGGTACGAATGGCTTACGTTGTCAATGCTTAGGCATTGGACATTTCAATCTCAGCCCAGAAAGTCAGCCAATGGCACGGCTTTGCCGGGCAACGGCTTTGACTCCTGCTTATTGCGGGTAGGCCGCAAAATTCTTGTAAATCTCGATCTACTCGACGCATGGCTGAAGAGCCATGGCTGCAAACAGTCGTAAAGGATACGGCGTGTCGGAACAGGAATTCAAACAGCGGCTGGACAAGATCGCGGATAGGCTCCCGCGCAATGTGCTATCGGGCATCCCGCCTATGCCCTTTGATAAATGGATTTGCATGAGCGGGATGCAAAAGGCCATCAGGCGGGGCGACGAAGCCTTGGCAGTGCGTCTGGCGCTGTCGCTCTGGTCGCAAGACAAGCGCGCCCTCTGGCGTAGGCTGGCCGTTATTGCCACCGAGGATGTGGCCATGGGGGATATTGAAACCGTCCTTGACGTAACGGTCGTCGCAAAATTTTCTGCATGGCGCAAAATGGCCGGGGATGCCGCTCTCGGGGTTCACTTTGCCCAGCGGCTGGCTCGTGTGGCAAAGACTCGTTACCTGACCGAGCTGTATCTTTACTGCGACCGCTCCAAGCAGGCCGCAAAAGCAAGAAAATGGGCGGAAAAGGCTTCCTTTAAAGAACTGGCCTCAACACTTCATGATCCGACCAAAGAAGCCCCACCGCAGGCCCTCGCCTTTTGGGGGCTATTCGGCTCACGTCGTTTCGAGGCAAAGAAATTTCAAAGGCCGGATGGCGACGTTGAAGAAGCAATAAAGACAGTAAAGAAAATGCCTGTGCCCGAAGAAATCCTTGCCGTCTGCACTGCGACCGTGGGCACGCCGCATTTTCCGTTAACCATGCTCCTGCCCATCGGCTGGCTTGAGATGCAGCGTGAAGCCACGAACCTGACGATCCGCAAAGAAACCCCCGTTTCTTCGCCGGAGCACAACGGCTTGCCCATGTTTTGCGCGGACGGTCTTTATACCCGCACGGGCATCGACAGCATCAAACGGCTAAAGAAGGCCGTGCCGGAGCTGTCGGGCTATACCAACACTGCCATAGGCGAAGGCTTTTTCTTTATCGAGGCCGAAACCCTGAACCCACGGCTAACCTGTGATAAATGGGACCATTTCCGGCAGCAAAGCATAAATGCAGTCATGCAAAGCCTCGGCGTAGACGGCGAAGAATACATGGCGCTCCAGCGCAGCCTGATTAAAAACTACGACCTTTACAACGACATCCGCTTGGCCAAGGTTGCAGCCATGCCTGAAGCCACGCCGGATATGTTCGCGGGACTGAAATGAACCAGAACCTCACCGTTCCCCAAAACACCGCGCTGTCCGAAAGCATTGAAGCATATTTGCGCCTATCAGTGGCCGAGAACACCAGCCGCGCTTACAAGGCCGACCTCGCGCATTTTTATGCTTGGGGTGGCTCTATTCCTGCAACGCCTGAAACGGTCGCCGCCTATCTCGCCGCCCATGCCGGGCTATTGTCGGTTGCCACACTGACACGCCGCCTTGCCGCCATCAGCAAGAAACACACTGTGCAGGGCCTACCATCGCCCACCAGTACAGAGCTGGTCAGGCTGACCATGCGAGGCATCAAACGACAGCATGGCAAGCCGCAGGCGCAGGCCACGCCTCTATGCCGTGATGACCTCCTGCTCGTCCTGAACGCCATCCCTGATGATCTGCGAGGCTGTCGAGACAAAGCCGTCCTGCTGATCGGGTTTTGCGGGGCGCTTCGGCGGTCAGAACTTTGTAAAGTACGATACGAAGATTTGCAATTCACCGCCGAGGGGCTGATCCTCAGCCTGCCACGCTCCAAGACCGACCAGACCGGCGAAGGCAGGAAGATCGGCATCCCCCACGGGCGCGGGAAAATCTGCCCCGTGCAAACGCTCAAGGGCTGGCTGAGCCGTTCCGGCATCACGGCAGGGTTCATATTCCGCGCCATCGAAGGCGGCGGAGCCATGGACGGCCACCTGTCCGACCGCTCTATCTGCAACATCGTCAAAGGCCGAGTGGTGTCAGTGGGATTGCCCGATGAAATGTATTCGGGGCATAGCCTCCGTTCCGGCCTTGCCACCAGCGCAGCCCAGCATGGATATTCATCTTGGGAAATACGCCGCCAGACAGGGCATAAGTCCGACAGCATGCTGGCTCGGTATATCCGCGAGGGCAGCTTGTTCCGTAACAACGCTGCCAGCCTGTTCTAGGGTTCAGACCCTATAAATCTCTTGAGATTATAGCCGGATAATGATTCTCTGTACATGGGGAGTACAGCCACATGAGCAATTTATATTGGGCCAGC
>JAYUPV010000005.1:0-2399 GCA_043759865.1 Alphaproteobacteria bacterium
CGCGCCTGCTCTTTGTCATTCTTCGGCCACAGCACGCGGGGCGGCGGCGGAATCTTGCTCTCGTAGGAGAAGTTAAGGTACTGGCGCCAGTCGCGCGGCGCGGTTACGATTTTCGCCTGTTTGCCGATCTTGAGGATCTGGTCGGAAACAGCGGCCTCGTTGCCGCCTTCGGAGATAACGAGAGCATCGAGCGATTCGTTGACGATCGGCGGCTCGATCAGCAGGCCGGAAGGCGCTTTGATGAGCAGCGAACGGAAGTTATAGACTTTATCAAACGTCGGCTCGTAATCCTTGATACGTTCCGTGACCTGGAAGCTGCGCTTGGCAAGGCCGCCGCGTGCGCCGTAAGACAGCGCCGCTTCGCGCTGCGCTTCGAGGCGCAGGTCGAGGGACATTTTTTTGCCGAGCAGTTCGTCGGTGAACAGGTCGCCTTCTTTGCCGCCGTGGGATTCACGGATGTTCTGCAGCGCCGTCAGCTCGGGCGGGGTTTCGATCTCGTCAACAGGGCCCTTTTCTTTGGCTTTCGGCTTCATGAGGTTGCGGTCGTATTCGCCGGTCTCGCGCGCCTTTTTCGCGAGCTGCGCCGCTTTATAGGTGGGCGTGTTCTTGTCCTTCAGCGCGGCATCGCGATCTTCCTTGGTCATGCCGTTGGTTTTCGACTGGTCAAACAGCGGGACAGAGGGCGCGGCAGGAGCGCCTTTGCGGCCGGCTGCGCGTTGTTGCGCGGCCTGCTGGATCGCGGCCGAGGGCGGCGGTGCGGGAACATAGCCGGGCTGCACGGGCTGACCCATGAGCGCAGGCATGTTTTGAGCGACAGCGGGGGAACCCGCCAGCGTCACACAGGAAAGGGCCGCAAAGAGGGCGGCGTTAATCGCCGGAAACAGGCGCATAGTTCAACTCCACAACGCTACGCTCGGGATCTACAACAACATCGGCGCGCTGGCCGGCCTGGAGGCCGAGATCGCGCAACACGTCGATGACCATTTTCTGCCGCGCGTCGAGGCTGACGACAACGGGTGCGGGCGGCATGTCGCCGTTAACCTGCATCTGGTAGCCCGCGCGGTCCGCGAGGCGCTGCATGATCGGCTCGATCGGGCCGACCCACTTGACGGTGACAGTACGGCGCAGTTCCTGCGGCGCGTAAGGAACGGACTGAACGGCAGCACCGGGATTGCGCGCCTGTTCGACCGAGGCAAGCGTTTCAAGCGCAGCGGAAGCCTTGTCGACAGCTGAAGCCATACGCAGGCCAAGCGAGTCGGGCTCTGCCACCAGCTGCTGGTCGACCTGATTGTGCGTGCAGGCCGAAACCATGAGCGACAGGCAGAGCGCGCTGAAAACCGAAATTGTTTTATTCATGAGATTGTATCCATCCCTGGCACGAAAACAGAATTAAGACGTTCGTCAGATGATGATATTAGACAAGTTTGCTGGCATTGCAAACAGGCAACCGCCTGTTTTCGCGGTTTTTTTTCTGGCCGACTCTGGAAAGATGGTTAGGGAAACTGGCGCTATTTGTTTATTCGCGCGCGCAACACGCCTAGCCCGGTTCACGGCGCATGGGGCGTGCGGCGGCGATGAGATCGGACGGCTGGCGGATAAGACGGTATTTGCGCATGGCGTTGAGCACTTTCGCGCGATACGGCCCGCCAAGGCCGGGCGTTGCGGAATGGTAATGGGCGATGCCTCCCGCAAGCGATCCCGCTTCGTTTATCTTGGTGCGCAAAATCCACGCGCCGACGCCGATATTGACGCAGGCATCGTCGCGCACCCAGCGCAGCGCGGTCTTTTCGGTTACGCGCCAGTAGCGGGAGAGCTTCGGCACCCATAATGTGTTGATCTGCATGGGGCCGAGGTCATAGGTGCCGTTGGTGTTGGGCGACGCCATGGCCACGCGGCCGCCTTCGACATGCAGCACGCCGAGAATCACCGTCGGCGGCACATTGTAGGTTTGTGCCGCGGTGAAAATACATACTGCCAATGCCTGGGCCGTCAGCATCCTTAAGCGTTTCCTATTCGAGCTTCATGAGGTCGGGCATGATAAGCATGGGGTTCGAGGGTTGTCCCGGCACCACCATCACCGTTCCGTCGGTCACTTTGCGATACACTGTCAGCGGTATCTGCGGCAGTTTCCATTTTTTTGTCAGCTTGGTGTTGGCCTGCAAACGCTCCAGCGCATCGCCTTTGATAAGGTTCTTGTCGAGCGAGCCGCGCTTGCCGTCCATATATTCCTGCCACGCCTGTCCGGGGTTTTCGACCGAGAGCATGGCGGCACCGGCGTCGCGGTTATCTTCTTTTTCACCCGACGGAATCAACCGCAGCTGCAGCATGCCCTTGTCGACCGAGCCCTTGAAGGTGCGCCACAGCGACTGGCAATGCTCGCAATTCGCGTTGATGAACAC
>JAYUPV010000006.1:0-8150 GCA_043759865.1 Alphaproteobacteria bacterium
CTGCACGCCGTGCTTCGTCCACAGCGTCTGGGTCGAGAGCAGCTGGCCTTCGGCGCGGTATTCATCGAAGGTCTTTTCAAAATAATCATCCAGCATCGCCGTCACCCGGCCCCGGTCTTTTTCCGAAGGGGCAAGACCTGATGAAGTTTCGACCTTCACCTTGCGGATGCGGCCATCGTCTTCCTTGAGGCCGATGATGTTGCGGTCTTCGTCCAGCACGATTTCGTTGAAGGCGAAGGGCACGGGGGGCTTGTCAAACCCGTTGAAAAAATGCACTGGTTGCTGCGCCTGCAAATAAAGCTGGTCGGCGGCTAGAGCGGGCTGGTTGTTTGCGGCGAGGAAATCGCGGAATTTTTCGATGCGGTATTCCATCAGACCCGGGTGGTTGACCATGAAGCTGATATGGTTCGCGGGATGGTAATCCTGCCCCAGCACGAAAACGCTATCGCGGCTCTTGGTGATGATGCCGCCCATGAGCGCCGAAACTTCTTCGCCCTTCGGTACATACAGGACGCCGCCCTTGGCATCGGTCAGCGACAGGTCGAGGAAGCCGCGCTCGGGGTCGATGAAAACGTTGATGACGGAGGTCTTCTTGCCGTTGACAATATGGATGCTCATTTGGACAACCCTCCGGTTTTGGGCGTGTTGCCGCCCTCGAATCTTTCCTTGTATTCGCCCACGCTTGCGCCTGCGGCATGGCCGAGATGTTTCTTTTCCACCGCCTGACGCTGGTCGAACAGCTTGCGGTCGAGATAGACGGGAATGCGTCCCGGCTCGGGCGGCAGCGATTTTTCAATCGCGGCGATATCGAGACTCAGCAGCGACTGCCCCGCTTTTTTCGCGGCATTAAACGCGGCGACGAGTTTTTCCTTCAGCACTTCGGCGCGCGGGCGGCGCACCTGCCGCACATTGTCGGGCAGCGTGTCGAGCCCTGCACGGATTCGTTTTTCCAGCACGGCAAGGTCGGTGGTGAATTTGCCGCTGCCGGGATGGGTTTCTTTTTGCGCGGGTGCTGGCAGTACCAGCTTTCCGTCTTCGTCGAACACGGAAACAAGAGAGTCGCGCGCCGTCAGGTTCGTGGCGGATTTTTTAATATCCTTGAAGTCGCGCAGGTTGATCATCTCACCTGTCGCATCAAGCCCCAGCTTTTCGTCATACACGACCACATGCGACAATTTGCCCTTGTCGTCATAGAACCGGCGGGAATTGATGACGCCGGGGTTGGACGATTTCACGGGCGCGTTGGAAGCGACCTTCATGACAGGAGTTTTTCTGGCTTCGATATCTGCGGGTGACTCATTGCCGTCCAGCACATCCATGTAAACGGACGATGCTTTGTAGACAAGGCCGAGCGGCGGCACGTGAGAGCCTGCCGTGCCGATGCCCCATGACTTGAAGAAACCACCCGCGCGGCGCATTTCGCTTGCGCTATATTCGTCAATGCCATCGGCGGCGGAAACGAACACGGTCGATTTCTCGCCGTGTTTCAGCAGTTCTTCATGCGTCATGCCCGCGACTTTGGCGGGGTCGAAGCCGTCGATAAAGCCTTCCTCGGCAAAGCGGCGCAGGGCGATTTTGGAGTATTCCACAATGTCGCCTGAATCAAACCGGATGCCATAGCCCTTGCCAAGGCCAAGTTCGCGCAGTTCCTTGATGACCTTGATGGCGTTTTCCATGCCCTGAACGGGGTCATACGTATCGACAAGCAAAATACCGCTTTCCGGATGCGCGAAAGTGAAACTGCGGAAAGCGTCGTCCTTCAGCGCCCAGCGCAGCTCGCGGATTTTGCCTTCTTCGTTCAGCTTGAACATTTCAGCCAATGTCACAGTGCCGATTTCGGCGGTGTGGGTCATGACCCAGGCATGGTCCATCGTGCCGGCGAAGGGCTGCGCGAACATTTTCGCCGCCGTGCCGGTGGAGGATGATTTATAGCCTCCCGCGCCAAGGCTGCGCGATGATTCAAGCATGGCACCAAGGCCGGGGCCGCGACGCATCCCTTGAGCGCTTGCCTGACCGCGCGGCGAGCCGTTGTCGAGCTCTTCCTCGACCACGCTTGCCTGATGCGCGCCTTGGGTGATGTAGCCGCTATGACCGTTGATAAGGCCAAGCGCGACGGACTCGAGCATTTTTACCTGTGCAATGGGGCCGGAAACGCGCAACACGGGTTCCTGCGGGAAAAAGACTTCCCCCTCGGGCAGCGCTTCGATTTTCAGCTTGAATTCCATTTCGCCGAGGTACTGGATAAACGCCTCGGGAAATACCGCAGCACCGCTGGGACGTTTTTGCGAACGCAAGAAGTTCAGATCGTCCTCGGTGAAGCCATGTTCCTGCCAGCGTTTCACGATGTCGATCAGGCCTTCCAGCCCGCCCGCGACGCTGTAGCCCGCGCCAATCGCTTCCTTGCGGCCGAACATGTAAAAAGTGGAGGGATTGTCGGCGCGGCCTTCGAGCCAATAGCCGTAAGCAGTCGTGAAATGGTACTTGTCGGTCAGCAACGGCGTCGTTTGCTCGACATCATATGTATCGGCTATAAAACCCATGAACACACCGCCCGTTTTCTTTATTTATATCAATGATTTAAGTAACATTTCGGTGACTCTAGAACATTTTTATGACAAAGTCAATCCGGTTATGTTACATTGCACGTCATGTCTGATTCACCCCGTCTATATTAGGCAAGACCCGATGAATAAACTGCTAAAGCCTTTGCTGCTGATCGGCAACCACGTTTCGCAAGAAACGGCCGATACATTGCGTAAGGACGGGCAGTTTGACGTCATCACCGCGAGCATCGGCAAGTTCCCGAGCGGCGGGTTGTTTGTCGAGCTGTTCCGTGGTGCTGAAAAAATCTGCCCCGAGAACCTCGAAAAGCTGAAGGGCGCGCGCTCCTATATATTGCAGTCCGCGCCGGAATCGAACAACGACCATCTGCAGCATCTGATGATCATGGCGCATACGTTAAAGTTATACGGCGTATCAAAAGTCACCGCCATCGCCCCCTTCCTGCCAAACCTGCGCCAGGACCGTTCCCTCAAAGACCGTTTCACCTCCGTCGCCGCCGAGCTGAATGCCAAGCAAATGGCGGCTTCGGGCATCGATGGCGTGATTACCATGACGCCGCATTCGAAGGGCGCGATCGGGCTGTACCAGAAAGTTTTCGGCGATAACTTTTCCTCCATCACGACAACCTCCGCTTTCGCCGCCGACATCAAGGCGCGGTTTGATGCAACGCCGGACGAACTGGTGATTGGCGCGCCCGACGGCGCGGATAAAATGAGCGATGAAGGACAGGCCCGCGCCCGCGACCTCGCGAAGGAAGTTTTCGGCACGGTCGCCCCGCACATGATGTTCCGCATTTCAAAAGTCCATACCGGCGTCAGCGACACCAAAATCATCAGCTTCGACGGCGACGTGGCGGGTAAAGATGCCATCATCATCGACGACATGATCGACGGCGGGTCGACCATGGTCAACGCCGCAAGCCTGTTGAAGGCGCATGGCGCGCGCTCCGTCACCGCCTATGCCACGCACGGCATTCTGACCGGCACGGCGCTTGAAAACCTGCTCTCGGCCAAGCCCGACGGCATGTCCTATGCCATCGACAAAATCATCATCACCGACACGCTGCCCGAAGCGCAGGGTAAACTGGCGGCGCTGCTGGCGACACAGCCGAAATTCGCGGGTCGCGTCGAAATCATGTCCTCCGGCCCCGCCATCCTCGAAAAAGTCGCCGAAATGGAAGTCAGGGCTGCACAGCCCTTCCTCGATCGCACCAACATGCCCACTGCCAAGCCCGCTGCGGGCTATCCCGGGCCCTGATATCAATGCTGCGTAAACTCAAACCATTCCTGCTGGTGCTGGTCGGCCTGCTTGTGGCAACTGCCACCGTTGGCGGTTTTTGTCTTGCGCTCACCATGCCCATTCCCGACCGCATCGACCTGAAGGAAGGCGATCTTGTGTTCCAGACCAATTTCGACACGCAGGCCATCGCCGTCATGCTCGCCTCGAAAAACCCGTACACGCATATGGGCTTTATCCGCCACCGCAACACCGGCCTTATGGTGGTCGAGGCCGTGGGGCCTGTGACCGAAACACCCATCAATGAATGGATATCGCGCGGCGCGGGGCGCAGGCTGGCCGTCAAGCGTGTGAAGGGGCTGAACAACGCGGCCCTTCAAAAAGTTTTCGCGCGCGCGAAACAGGACTACGGCAAGCCCTATGACTTTTATTTCCTGCCCGATGGAAAGGCGATTTACTGCAGCGAGCTGGTGAAGGCTTCCTTCGCCGCCGCCGGCATTTCGCTTGGCAAGCTGCAGAAAGTGGCCGAGCTTGCCTCGTCCTCCGCCATGGAAAGCATCATCCGCGACCGCTGGCAAAATTATCCACTCTGCCATGGCGTGAAGGGCATGACCCTTGAAAAATGCCGGGGCATCATCATGAAGCAGGTGCTTGTCACCCCCGCCAGCATTGCAAAAGACCCGCAAGTGACACCGGTTTATTCCAATTACCCTCTGGATTAACGGCACAAGCGGGTGTAAAAAGACCCATGACCGCCGCAAAACCGCCCTCCAAATACAACCTCTCCGTCCTGAGAATACGCAACTTCCGCATGCTGCTCTGCACGCGCATGTTTATCATGATGGCGCTGCAGGCGCAGTCGGTGATTGTCGGCTGGCAGATATACTCGATGACCAAAAGCACCTTCCTGCTCGGGCTGACAGGTCTGGCCGAGGCCGTGCCTGCCATCGTCTGCGGGCTGTTCGCGGGGCATGTGGTGGATGTGGGCAAGCCGCACCGCATTTACATTGCCGCCATCGGCGCTCTTGCTCTCAATATCTACATCCTGTTCACCTTCGCGGGCGGGCATGTGGAGATCGGAAAAGACAATCTGCTGTACCTTATCTATGGCGCGATATTCTTCTCCGGCCTTGCGCGTGCCTTCATCATTCCGTCATCATTTTCGATGCTGTCCATCATCCTGAAGCGGGAAGAATTACCCTCGGCCTCCGCCTGGCTCAGCACAGGCTTCCAGATTTCCGCCATCACCGCGCCCGCGCTTGCGGGGCTGGTTTACGGCGGCTACGGGCCGGAGGGGGCGTGGGTGCTGCCAGCACTGCTCATGAGCATGGCCTTCATCGCCGTCAACGGCATCGGCGCAGGGGCGCATCCGCGCGGCGAAAAACGCGAAAGCGCGGTCAAAAGCATCACCGCCGGCTGGAAATTCATTTGGGAACATAAAGTGCTGCTGAACATGATGGCGCTCGATATGTTCGCCGTGCTGTTCGGCGGCGCAGTCGCAATGCTGCCCGCCTTTGCGGGGCCCGAGGTGCTGAATGTCGGCTCGGCCGGCCTTGGCGCGCTGCGTGCCGCACCCGCCGTCGGTGCCGTGTTCACCACGCTGTTCATGGCGCTGTTCCCCATGCAGCACGTGTCGGCGAAACGCCTGCTGTGGGTCGTGACGGGTTTCGGCTGCTGCATGATCGGCTTCGGGCTTTCGACTTATTTCTGGCTCTCCATGTTCTTCCTTGTCATCTCGGGCGCGTTCGACAGCGTGAGCATGGTGATACGCGGGACATTAATGCAGCTCCTCACCCCCGACCACATGCGCGGGCGCGTGTCGTCTATTTCGAGCATGTTCATTATCTCGTCGAATGAAATCGGCTCGTTCGAATCAGGCACGGCGGCGCGGTTCATGGGGCTTGTGCCTTCGGTCGTTTTCGGCGGCGTTTGCACCCTCATCGTCGTCGGCACCATTTCCCTCATCTCGCCCAAGCTGCGGAATACCGTGGTGGATGTGAACGTAAAGCCCGCAGGGTAATTTAATTACAAGACCCTGCTATAATTATACATAATGTTTCTATTTATTAAGTTGCCATGATATAGTCTTTCCATTACACAGACAGAAATTTTACGGCAATTTATTTTATAAGGAAGCAGATGGACGGCAATTCCCCCTCCATAGAAACCGGCACAGCCGACCGTATGGGCGCGACCCATGACGGCAATGGCGTGAACTTCGCCATCTATTCCAAAAACGCCGCGCGTGTCGACCTGTCGCTTTTTTCCGACGATGGCAAAACCGAATTACAGCGCATTACTCTGCCCGCGAAAACCGGCGATGTATGGCACGGCTATGTGCCGGGGCTGAAACCAGGGCAGGTTTACGGCTACCGCATCGACGGGCCGTATGACCCCGCCCAAGGCCACCGTTTCGATCCGGAAAAACTGGTGCTGGACACCTACGCCAAAGAAATTGTCGGCGCGATCACGCCGCATGATGACCTGCTGGCAAAAGGCCATGACAGCGCGCCCTATGTCGCCAAAGCGCGTGTGACCGCACCGCTGACCTCTCCCCTCGCCCCGCGCCCCAACACGCCGATGGCCGACAGCGTGATTTATGAGTTGCACCCGAAGGGCTACTCGAAAGCGAATTCGAAAATCCCCGCCGACCAGCGCGGCACCTATGCAGGGCTTGCAAGCAAAGAGTCGATTGATTACCTGAAAGACCTCGGCATCACGGCGGTGGAACTGCTGCCTGTACACGCCAAATTCAGCGATTCATGGATACCGCAGACCAACAAATGGATTTCACAGCAGGGCCTCAGCAATTTCTGGGGCTACAACACCCTCAGTTTCTTCGCGCCCGAGCCTGATTATGCCGCCGATAAAAACAACGCGCGGCAGGAATTCCGCGACATGGTCAGCACGTTCCACAAAAACGGCATCGAAGTGCTGCTCGACGTGGTTTACAACCATGCGGGCGAAGGCAACGAGACAGGCCCCACGCTCTCCCTGCGCGGCGTCGACAATGCAAGCTATTACCGCCTTGAAGGTGACAAAAACAAATACGTCAACGACACCGGCACGGGCAACACGATAGATTTTGATAACCCCGCCGTACGCAAAATGGTTCTCGACAGCCTGCGCCATTGGGTGGAGGAATACGGCATCGACGGTTTCCGCTTCGACCTCGCCCCCGTGTTGGGGCGCAACGCCAAGGGCTATGACCGCGACCATATTTTCTTCAAAGAACTTGAAGCCGACCCCGTGCTGTCAAAAGTGAAACTCATCGCCGAGCCGTGGGATACCGGCCCCGGCGGATACCAGCTCGGCAACTTCCCCAAAATCTGGAGCGAGTGGAACGACCGCTTCCGCGACGATGTCCGCAAATTCTGGCGCGGCACGGCGGATATGCTGCGCTGGCTCACCACGCGCCTGACCGGCTCCGCCCCCGAATTCGATAGCAACGGCCGCAAGCCGCAGGCAAGCGTGAACTTCATCACCGCGCATGACGGCTTCACGCTGCACGACCTTGTCAGCCACACCTATAAAAAGAACCTCGCGAACGGCGAAGACAACCGCGACGGTGCGAGCGAAAATTACAGCGCCAATTACGGCATCGAAGGCGACACAAACAACCCCGCCATCACCGCCATCCGCGAACAGCAAAAGCGCAACATGCTGGCGACGCTGCTGCTCAGCCAAGGCACGCCCATGCTGCTGGCGGGCGACGAACACGGCAACAGCCAGCGCGGCAACAACAATGCCTATGCTCAAGACAACGCCATCGGCTGGCTCGACTGGGACGACATTACGGCGGAGGGTAAAAAGCTCCACGCCTTCGTCAAAAAACTGATTACCTTCCGCAAAGACCACGAAGTGCTGCGCGCCGAAAAATTCATGCATGGCCTGAAAAAAGACGCCGACGGCGTGAAAGATATCACCTGGCTCAACGCCGCAGGTCGCGAGCAAACCGATGCCGACTGGGCCAAGACCGAAGACAAAAGCATCGGCGTGCTGTTCAACGCCCGTGCCGCCCTCGGTCAGGAAAAAGGCGAACGCCTGCTGGCCATTTTCAACAGCCACTCCGGCGCGGTCGACTTCACGTTGCCCGAAGTAAACGGCGGCAAGAACTGGGAACGCGTGCTGGATACGTCGGAGCCGGAGATGGCGGCCGATGCGGCGGCGTATAAGGACAAGTCATCCTATTCCATCCCCGCGCGGTCGCTGGTCGTTTTCAAACAGAAATAAGACGCGCAGACGCGCTACCCCTCACCCTAGCCCTCTCCCGCAAGGGGAGAGGGGATTCTTTTTAGAAATCTACTTTCCTCTTTCTCAACTTTAAAAAAGAAAGAACGCATATAAAAAGG
>JAYUPV010000007.1:0-3189 GCA_043759865.1 Alphaproteobacteria bacterium
CGGTAGCTCGGGGTCAAAATGCGCTGCTGCTTGTCGCGCGCGGTCTTGTCGTGCTCCAGCACGCTGTCATGCCACACCGCTCCGGTAAAGTCGAGCAGCCCCGCGATTGTGGGCTTGAGAGCTGTCACGATATCTTCGTAACGCACGGTGTGAGCCTGCATGCCCAGTTTCTGCCCGTAAAACTCCCACAGCCCGAACATTTCATCGTAAAACCGCGCGGCATCGGCAAGGTCGAGGAAGCGCGCCATGCCCGCATTCAGCTCGAACCGCTGCATATAACCGCTCAACACCGCATCGCACGGGTGGCGCAGCGCGAGAATGAACTTTGCCTCCGGAAAAACGCGCAATATCAGCGGCACATGCAGCATGTTCAGCGGCATTTTATCGATCAGTATCTTTTTCGCACCGCTGCCCTGCGCGTCATGCACGGCGAAAAATATACGGCGCATGGTGTTGATATCATCAGCCGTTATGTCTGCAAGGCAGGCGGGGTATTGTGCGTCCTGCCACCAGCCGCCCGCAGGCAGTCCGCGTTTTTTCGCCAGATACCGCGCCATGTTGTCGACGGCGGGGCCTTCCTCCGATGCGTAAATATCCGGATGGCTCGCCAGTATCTGGCTTAACAGCGTCGTGCCCGAGCGCGGAAAGCCGACAAGGAATAGCGGCGTTACAATGCCTTCAGGTAACGGCGAGGGGGGGGGCGGGGCCATGTAATCGTGCTTCAAACGGGCGATGCTTTCGCCGGAAATGACGCTGCCTGCCGATTGCCCCGCCTTTGCCGCTTTCCAGCAGGCGAAGGCTTTTACGGCATCATCTTCCTTGTCGTGCAATTGCCCCAGCTCGTAAAAGAATTCGGTGTAAAACGGGTTTGCAGGCTGCATGTTTTTTTGCAGCCATGCCGCAGCAATCTCCATCCGCGCGACCGCCTCGCCGGTGCGTCCTGCGCGGCGCAGCAGTTTTGCTTCCTGAAAAATCACGCCGGGGCTGTCCGGGAAAAGCGTCTTTGCCGCCGCGAGGGCTTCTTCGGCTTCCGTTGTTTTGTTGCCGCGCTCCAGCACGTCGATCAACCGCACATGCGCGGTTTCGTTGCGGGGGTCGTATTTTACGGCGCGGCGGAAACATTCGGTGGCGTTGCTCTCGTGGCGCATCAGGAAATAAAGCCGTCCAAGCTCGCTCCACGCCTGTGCATTGGTGGAATCTTGCGTGATGGCATAGCGGTAACCTTTTTCGGCCAGCGCGTAGCGTTTTGTGTCGCACAGCAAATTTGCAAATTGTAGATGGGCGGGAAGATATGACGCATCGGCGCGCATTGCCTGTTTCAGGAATTCTTCGGCCTCCATCGTTTTGCCAGCCTTGTGCGCGGCAAGCGCCGAGGCGCAAAGTTCTGCGGCCTGTCCCTTCGTTGCGGCAGGTTCGTTTTTCATGGCGGATTCCCCTGCTGAGGGATTTTATTGAAAGAAGTGGTGGACACAACAGGGATTGAACCTGTGACCCCTACCATGTCAAGATAGTGCTCTACCGCTGAGCTATGTGTCCACGTCAGGCTGTTTTCGTAGCATAAACGGCGGTTTTCATGCAAGCCATTATTCTAATCCCTTGAATCCATGCTGAATCTTGCCACAAAAGATTGTCCCCGAGGCATGGGGATGCCTTGGGACGCAGCTTCGCTGCCGGTATAAAAGATTGTCCCCAAGGCAGGGGGATGCCTTGGGGACAGGGGGTTTACGGAGGGGGAATTAATCTCCGTTGGGGGTCCGGTCTTAACTTATTGTGCGTGCTGGCGCGCTTCTTTTTTGTGCGCGAAGTCAGCGTAAATGATGTTGCCGTCTGCCGCCTGATGCGGCGCTTTCAGCGGCAGGCTGCCCTGGCCCATCAGGTAGCGCACGCGTGTGGCGATTTCCTTCAGGTGGAAGGGGCGCGTGGTGACGGGAGCCGGAGCGTAAGCGGGTGTAGCGTGCGTATCCATGGCGACGCCAGCGAAACCTGTGAGGAAGATGACCTGGAGACCGGGGTTGTCCTGCAGCGCCTTTTGCGCGAGAACGAAACCGTCGATACCGGGCATGACCACGTTGACCAGCAGGACATCAAAGGAGTCCCGCGATGAAACCCGCCATGCATCGAGGCAATTGTCGACCGTTTCGACCGTGTTGCCGGCTTTTTTCAGCGCTGCGTGCAGGTAGTTTGCCGTGGTGGAATTGTGTTCTGCGATCAAGATCCGAGCCATTGTTTTTACTCCCCTATTATTTTTTAAAGTCTCCGTGGTGTCTTTGATTAGTTAACGCGAAGCCGCCGTAATCCTTAATTTTTCGTTAACCGCTTATGTTAATAGTAAAACATTTTACAGAATTACCGTCAAGGGAATTTATGAACAAGAAATTAACGTTTCCGGTAATATTATTTCTTGTTCAGCCGCCAAATTGTGCGTTTTCAGATGTTTATGTAAACTAAGTGAAGCGGCATTTGAGGTCTAAATTCTTTACAATTTCTTAACCCCGTGCGAAATCTCGGGTCATTTCCCAGCAAAGGATATCTCCATGCGTTCTTTTTACGGCTTTCTCCTGTTTGCCACCTGCCTGATTTCATTCACCTTTACAGTCGGCACGAGTCGTGCGGAAGACTCGGGCGCGGCTGCTTCCTCACCGCGTGTCGATCCTGAAATCATGAAACGGCTGGTGACACCGCAGGAATTCCAACAGGCCGTGCCGCAAAAGGCGGAAGAGCTTTACATGGTCGATTTCCTCAAGCTGCAGGGGCAGGGGAACGTGGTGGTGCTGGATGTGCGGTCAAAGGAAAGCTTCGACCGACGCCACCTGAAAGGCTCTATAAACGCGCCCCTGACGGAGCTGACGGAAAAGAACCTGCCGGTGCTGGTGCCCGACAAGAACGCCCATGTGGTGCTGGCCTGCGAATACAGCTTTGGCCCCGTGCGTATGCTGTCGATGACGATGCAGGCTTATCCGGTCCTGAAGCTGAACGGCTACACAAATATCTACCGTCTCAACCTCTGGGGTCGCTTTGGCGGCGGTGATATGCTGGGTGCCGAGGAGCAGGAAAAAGCTCTCGCCTTCGAGGGCTCGGATGTTAAGCCGCCCACTCCGCCGGAAAAGAAATAAGCACAGGAACCAATGCAGGAATAAAAAAACGGCACCCGTGAAGGCGCCGTTTTTTTATGAGTGACCGGAAGAAGGT
>JAYUPV010000008.1:0-5613 GCA_043759865.1 Alphaproteobacteria bacterium
TTACACCACCGGCCTTGCCGCTTTCACTTTTTTTCACGCCATCAAAGGCTATCTCAATGCCCGCAAAACGAAAACTTAAGCGCACCCTTCCGGGTGACAAGCCGACACAGCACCGCGAGCAGGATGTGGCAAGCATGATCCGCGTCAACCATGCGGGCGAATACGGGGCGAAGCGGATTTACGAGGGACAGTTGTCCGTGTTGGGCCATGATCCGAAAATGAAAAAACTCATCGGCCATATGGCGGAGCAGGAACAGGTGCATCTCGATTATTTCGAGAAGGAAATCGTGGCACGCGGCGTGCGCCCCACGGCGCTGCACCCGCTCTGGCATGCGGCGGGCTATGCGCTCGGCGCGCTCACCGCAAGACTCGGGCCTGAAGCCGCGATGGCCTGCACCGTGGCGGTCGAGGAAGTGATATCGGAACATTACGGCGAGCAGCTCGATGCGCTTGAAGGAAAGCCCGAAGAAAAAGAACTGCGCGGCAAAATAAAGAAATACAAGGCCGAGGAAGAAGAACACCACGATATCGGCCTCGACCATGACGCCGAAAGCGCGCCCGCCTACCGGTTGCTGTCAGAAGCCATCAAGCGCGGCTCCCGCCTCGCCATCAAAATCGCCAAGAGAGTCTGATGGATATTATCTGCACTTGGGAAGGCCCGTGCGACGATCTGTTCCTGTTCGCCTTCCCGTTCCTGTTCGCGGGTATGTGGTTTTTTATCATGGGGCTGCTGGCATGGCTCGGTGGGTGGACGACGCTCGCGGCAAAATACGCCATCCCCGACCGCATGCCCGAGGGGCGGCTCAACCGCTGGCATTCCGGCGTGCTGAAAAAAAGCGTTCCAGCAAGCTACAGCAACTGTCTTAACATCACCATCACGCCCGACGGCCTCGGGCTTTCGATGATGCTGATTTTCTCCTTCCGCCATACGCCCTTTTTTATTCCGTGGTCGGATATGGAGCTGACCGAAGGCAAGCGCTGGATATTCAAGAAAATCGACCTCGCCGTGCGCGACACCGGCGTCACAATTTCCTTCTGGAGCCCGAAGGTCATAGAGACCCTCACCGCCGCCTATAACGCCTATCATAACGCGCGGAAACGCTGATGGGGGCGCTGCGTATTGCTCTGGTTGTTCTGCTTCTGCTCGGCATTGCGGCTGCGGGCGGGGCTTATTCCGTCGGAAAAAAATCGGTGGTGGAAGGGCTGATCGAAGCCTCGCGCCGCGACGACGCGCAGGCTTTCGATGACCGCATCGACTGGGAAACCTTGCGCGAAAACCTGAAAGAAGGCATCGCTGGACAGAAAAAAGGCATGGGCACTTTCGCTGGCAATATCGGGCCGGAACTTTCGCAAATCCCCGCCATCGTCGACCACTACATCCAGCTGCGCAATATTCCCGCGCTGTTTTATTATCACGGCCAGATTTTCAAGGACGTGAAGGAAGAAGCGTTTATTGAATCAACCGGCTTCGCCGCGCCCTATGGTTTTTACGTCACCCTCGCCTATCCTCTCGGCGCAACGCAAGGAGGAGACATGGCGGCCGCCATGCGCCAGCGGCTGAAAGTGCGCGTCGTCTTCGGCCTCTCGGGACTGACATGGAAGATCCGCGACATGCACGTACCGCTCTACATGGTGCCAACGCAGGCAACGCCCATTCCTGACGATGTTTTGAAGAAAAAATAACAGGCTCTTGACATATGCTTAAATTGAGTATAAACTGCCTTGAACAACGAAATACAGGGTTAAATCATCATCATGAACTCCGAAATAATCGGCCTGCTCGGCACGGCCTTCCTCATGGGCGGATATGTGCCCTACCTTTATGCCCTGTACCGCAAACAGGCAAAGCCGCATGCGTTTTCGTGGCTGCTGTGGGGCGTGATGAACGCGATTGTCTGCGCCGTGCAGGTGACGGAAAACGCCGGCCCCGGCGCATGGACATCGGGCATCGCCACCATTTTCAATTTCGGCATCGGCATCTATGCGTTGAAATACGGCGAGCGCAACATCGCCAAAGCCGACTGGGTGATATTGCTGTCGGTGCTGCTGGCGCTGCCGCTCTGGGCTGTGACAAAAAATCCCGTGTGGTCGGTCATTCTTGTCAGCGTGCTGGATACGCTCGCCTTCCTGCCCACCTTCCGCAAATCGTGGCACCGCCCGAACGAAGAAGTCGCGACGACTTTTTTCATGGGCATGATCGGCTACGGCCTTGCATGGCTCGCGGTCGATAACGCAAGCTTCGCGAATATCTGCTTCCCCGCGAAAGTCGTGGTTGTCAACGGGCTGTTTGTGGCACTGCTGCTGTACAGAAGGCACGCGCTTTCAAACCGTGGCAAGCTGGCGGAATGTCAGGCGGCGGCTTAGGCGGCTCTGCTCAAAAAAACGAAAACTTGTTCCAGAACTTTTCCGGTTTGGCATTCCAGTCGCTATAGCGGTTTTTGGCGGCAGCTATTTGCGCCGCTGTCATCATAGGCTCGAACTCGCTCTCATGACAGCCTTGCGGGGGGACGCCCGACATATCGCGGAATTTTTCGGCCCCACTGCGGTTGTCCTGTTTGGGCGGGTGTTCCACCGTATCGGGGCAGTAATTTAAGAAACTGCTGGCGGTATAATTGCTCCAGACGAGGTACCAGAAAAAAGCTTTCCCCTTATCGGGTGAAAGGCCCGGCCCGCCTTTGCGGTAGAGCCAGTATAGTTTTTCGTAGGCTTCTGGCTGCCCCTGGTTGCCTGCGCGTACAAGCCATTTCTCCGCCTTGTACATATCCTGTGGCAATCCGCCTTCGCCCTTTTGGTAAAATTCGCCGAGGGTCATTTGCGCGCCTGTTTCCCCCTCCTCCGCCGCTTTGCGAAACCACTTTACGGCCTCTGCCATGTCCCGGCCGACGCCGTTGCCGTCAACATATGCGCGCGCCACTATATATGCCGAAAGCGCACCGCCGTTATTGGCGGCGATGATATGCCATTTAACGGATGCTGCCGGATCAGGCTTCGGGTTCATGGCGGCGGTATAGTACAGCCCGATAAGGAACGCAGCCTTCTCGCTGCCGTCTTCGGCGAGAGGACGCAATATTTCTATGGCTTTTGCGTAGTCGCGGTAGTGCTCTGCCGCTTCTTCGGCGGCGTTATAGGGTCGCATATGCCACCAGAATGCCGCGATGCCAAGCAGCACGACAGCGAGTACCGCGATACCTGCATTCTTCCGCCACTTTTCGCCCATCCTGCGTGCGACCCAGAAGCCAAGGCACAAAGCCGCCGCAAAGGGCAGCCCCCAGCGCAACGGCACGCCGCGCAAGAAAAAGAAAGCGATGTTGGCAAAAAAGAGCAGCACCGGCAGCAGGAACAGCGAAGCGATCCCCCATATGCCCTGCGTACGCATGTGCCTGTATTTCGGCTTCACCAGCAGCGCCACCCACGGCGCAAAGATACAAAGCCCATACAGCACAAGAAATGTCACCATCATCAGGGTGCCGGAGGGAAGAATACCCGCCGCAACAGGCGGCACAACGATAACCAACAACAGCCATGCCGCCCACATGATGAAGCACTCGGCACCGTCGGGGTGCAGAACACGCGCAGTGCGCCATGTGTTGAAGGCCTTGGCAACGGCCACCAGCGCGTAATAAGCCGCATAAATCGAACCGAGCAGCGCGATCGTGTTCACAAACTCCCCGCTCATGGCCCCCGCCGCCAACAGCCAGGAAAAGGCCATGACCAGTAACGCATCGTAGAGGATGTAAATAAAACGACCTGGCGATGCGGGGTTCATTTATGTGGCTTTAGATTGTTTCAAAACACAGTCAGGGAACTCGAAGGTGCGCTGCGGCAACCCCGATGAAGACAGGTCGATGGTTAGTTGATATCGAGTTCGGTATCCCAATACAGATAGTCGTTCCAGCTTTCGTGCAGGAAGTTGGGCGGATAGGCGCGGCCGTTGAGCTGCAGTTCCATGGTCGAGGGCTGCAGGGGCTTGCGCAGGGGGAACATCTTGCATTCTTCGGGCAGGTAATTGCCCTTCAGCAAGTTGCAGTCCTGACAGGCGGCGCAGATGTTTTCCCAGGTCGTCGTGCCGCCGCGCGATTTCGGGATAACGTGGTCAAAAGTCAGTTCATGCGTGCGGTGCTTGGTGCCGCAATACTGGCAGACCCATTTGTCGCGCAGGAACACGTTGAAGCGGGTGAAGGCGGGGCGAGATTTCGGCTGCACGTATTCTTTCAGCGCGATAACGCTCGGCACTTTCATCTGGAAACTTGGGGAGCGGATGACGGCATCGTATTCCGACACGATGCTGACGCGGTCGAGGAACACAGCTTTTACTGCTTCCTGCCATGACCATAAGGAAAGGGGAAAGTAACTCAAGGGACGGTAGTCTGCGTTCAGAACTAGCGTCGGACAGCTGTCGAGGTGACTTTGCACCTTGCGGACCCTTTCTTGGCATCCTCTAGACCCTGCCCGTTACTGTCACCCAGGCATGGGGTTGTAACCGAATCTCATCCTTACGATTATTATAGCACAAATACGGCACAAAACGCGCATGACTCGCACGTGTTCCCTGCACTGTCAATGACTTAAAGCTGTGCTTTAACTTGCTTTTTCACGGATTCAGCCGATTTTTCAAAGCCTTCCTGAACGAACTGCAACCCGCGTGTGAGGCCGAAGTGATCGATGCCATGGGCAAGCCCCGGGCGCATAACACATTCAATCTCGAATCCGGCAGCAATAAAGCCCTGTTCGATGCGCGAAAGATTGTCCGGCACGACAACTTCGTCGGCATCCCCGTGAATAGCCAGCACGGGCATTTTCACGATGCCTGCGGCCTTCAGGCCGTTTGAATCGATGATCATGCCCGAATAACCGATGACGGCGGCGCAGGGTTTCTGGCGGCGCGGCATGGCATACATGGCCATCATCGCGCCTTGGGAAAAGCCGGCCACGGCAAGCTGGCTGTCATCCACGCCCCACTTTGCCAGCTGTCCGTCGATAAAGTTACTGAGGATAGGCGTGACAGCGATGGCGTTCTTTTCACGCTCGATGGTGGCGGGGTCGATGGCGCGGATGGGGAACCACTGGTAGCCGTCGGCAAGCCCCGCGCATTGCTCGGGCGCGTTGGGTGAAACGAAGGCACAATCAGGCATGGAGGATGCCCATTGTTCGCCAAGGCCGATAAGGTCGTCGCCGTTCGAGCCGTAGCCGTGCAGGAAAATGACCAGCTGCTTTGCCTTGCCGGAAAGCGGCGCGATGAAGGGACCGTCGAGCTTTTGCATGAAAAACCACCTTTCAAACCAATTGGCCGAAGCCTATATTACAACCAAATTCTTAACAAGGACAAATGCCCATGATCGCCGCCAACATCCTGTTCTTTATCGCGCTTGCCTGCATGCTGGGCGTGCTGGGCTCGTTCTTCTGGGGCATGGTCGCCATGACCAAGGGTCAGGAAAAAGACGCCGCGACCAGCAACAAGATGATGCGCCTGCGCGTCACCTTTCAGGGTCTTGCCCTTGCCTTCCTGCTGCTGTCCTATCTGGCGCGCGGCTAAAACAATACGCCAAAAACAGTAAACGGCCGCCTTTTGAGGGGCGGCCGCTTGAACTGTTTATCGAGCCTCGAAAACGTTAC
>JAYUPV010000009.1:0-7431 GCA_043759865.1 Alphaproteobacteria bacterium
GGTGCTGGCGCAGGTCATTAAAAGACTTCCCCACCGCAGCATCAGCATTCCCAACCGCGATTACTGGATGACGAAGGAACGCGCGGCGGAAACCGTCGAACGTCTCGTCGACAGCATTTCCCTCATGGGCATTATCGCGGGCGGATTTGTGGTTGCGGTCGACCACCAGATCATGAAGGACGCGATCAAGGGCGGCGGCCCCGCCGATATCGGCGACATCAAAACCACGGCGATGTGGGCGGGCGGGCTTATCACTCTGCTGGTTATCCGGCTGTTTATCAAGTTCCGCAAACCGCCGGCCTTGCCGAAAAAAACGGCACCAAAGCAAGCCGCCCCGAAAGAGGCCGCACCGCCGGAACCGGAAAAGCCGGAAGCTGAATAATTATTCCCCGTATTTAACGCCGCAGCCGTAGGACTTTGTCGAGGAAACGTCGACAGGCTTGCCCGCCAGCAGCGCATCGACCGCTTCGCGCACATAGTTTTTCGCGGTCTTCACGTCTTCGGGGTCGGCCGAGGATTTGTCATCGATTGCGCCCGAATAGGCGAGTTTGCCTTCTTTATCGACCACGAACATATGGGGCGTGGTGGCCGCGCCGTAGAGCTTGCCGACTTCGCCTTTGGGGTCGAGCAGCACATGGGTCGAGGCAGCGCCATCCGCTTTCGCGGTTGCGAGAGCTTCTTCCGCTGTTTCATATCCCTGCTTGCCTTCGGCCGAGGAATTGATGGTGAGCCAGACGACACCTTTTGCTGTCAGCTCTTTTTGCAGCGCCTGCATATTGCCCGAGCCGTAATGTTTTTTCACGAAGGGGCAGCCCTTGTTATGCCATTCCAGCACGACCGTCTTGCCGAGATATCCGCCGAGGCTCTGCGTGCCTCCATCAGCCGCGGGAAGGGTGAAATCGGGCGCTTTTTCGCCGATAGTCACTTCAGCCGAAGCGGGGGTGGCCAAAGCAAGGGAAGCGGCGGCAAGTACAGCAAAACACAGGTTTTTCAGCATCTAAGGCTCCTTTTGAAAGTTCTACCTTATTAAGATAGCGCGGCGTTGCGAACCGTCAATAACTGTCTTATTCTTTAGGGCGTATTTAAGCACCTTTATTTCTGGAGAGGCACCGTTATGCAGAAAATCGCTTTCATCGGCCTTGGCAATATGGGCGCACCCATGGCGCAGAACCTTGTGAAGGCAGGCTTTGCCCTGACGGTGTTCGACCTGACACCCGCCGCCATTGAAACACTGAAAGCCGCAGGCGCGCAAGCCACAGCAAGCGCTGGCGAGGCCGCAAAGGACGCTGATATCGTTGTCACCATGCTGCCCTCGACCGAGCATACGCAAAAAGTTTATCTCGCGCCCAAAGACGGCGTGATCGCGCATGCGAAGCCGGGCACGCTGTTCATCGACTGCAGCACCATCAACCCCGATATCGCGCGCGAAGTGGCGAAGGCCGCGAGGGCAAAAGGCTTCGCCATGCTCGATGCGCCGGTTTCAGGCGGCACGGCGGGTGCGGCAGGTGCGACCCTCACCTTTATCGTCGGCGGCGAGAAAGACGCGCTCGAACGTGCGCGGCCGCTGCTGGAAAAAATGGGCAAGAACATCTTTCATGCGGGAGAAAGCGGCGCGGGGCAAACGGCGAAAATTTGCAACAACATGCTGCTCGCCATCCACATGATCGGCACGGCGGAGGCGTTGAGCCTTGGCGTTGCAAGCGGGCTTGACCCGAAAGTGCTCTCCGAAATCATGTCGAAAAGCTCCGGCCGCAACTGGTCGCTGGAGGTTTACAACCCCTGCCCCGGCGTCATGGAAAACGCGCCCGCCGCGCGCGGCTATAGCGGCGGCTTCGGCACGGATTTGATGTTGAAAGACCTTGGCCTCGCGCAGGAAGCGGCCGCCGCCACGCAAACCACCACGCCGCTCGGCAAAAAAGCGCAGGAGCTTTACGCCCAGCACAGCAAAGGCGGCAGCGGAAAACTCGATTTTTCCAGCATCATGAACCTGCTGTCGAAAAACGCACGCGCGGCATAAGCATATGGAGCGGGAGACAACACAGGCCGCGCAACCGCAAAAACAACCTCCCGGCGTTTTCGATTTCATTATCGTCTCCTGGCCTTTTTTTCTAAATGACCTGTACCTGATTCCCCTCACCCGCACGGGCGGGAATACGAACCTGCTGTGGCTGCTCGACATCGTTTTTTACTGCCTCATCCCCACCTGTACCTTATGGTGGCTTTACAAAAAAGGCCGCCTTGTGCATGTAGCGGCGGCGTTCAAAGTTCCGCAGAAACTCTGGCTGCACCTTCTCGCGGGCGCGGCGCTGGCGGTCGTGACGCATCTGGTTTTCACGCGCCTCTTTGAACCGTGGTGCTTTGCGCACGGATGGGGGCGGCTTTGTTTCGGCTACACCTTGCCACAGGGCAGCGCTGCCTTGCAACTCGTCGTCAACGCCTATGCCGTCCTGTCGGCGGGCATACTTGAGGAAACGGTTTTCCGCGCGCACCTGATGGGGCTTGCGGCACAGCGCGACGTCGGCCGGGGCGCGGCGGCGCTATTAAGCTCGGCCCTGTTCGCCGGAATCCACTGGTGCGGCGGCACGGGCAAGCTGCTGTCTACTTTTACGATCGGCCTCATCCCCTCGGCGATTTACCTGCGGACGGGAAACCTGTGGCTGTTGATGACATGGCACACCCTGCACGACCTGCTTGCGTTCTGACCGGCTATTGTTTCTGCCAGCGGCGGCGGGGAGGCACGGCGGGATGGGTTTCCTGCCATTGCCCTTTCTTGTCCTGCCAGTTTTCCTGACGTTCTTCGCGCTTGTCTTTCATGGCCTCGAAAGTCTCTTTTCGCGTTTCGCGCTTGTCCTGCCATTTTTCGTTCATACCGCCGCGCTTTTCTTTGCGCTGCTGGAAGTAGGTTTTCAGTTTCTCGCGCAGCTCCGTCTGGCGCGCGCGCAGCTTGGCGCGGCGTTCTTTCAGCTCGCCCTGGCGTTTCAGGAACACCGAGCCGCGCATGTGCTGGATGCGTTCTTTTTTCCACGCGCCGGGGCGTGCGGGGGCGGATTTACGATCGCGGACAGACGTGCCTTCGCCGCGCTTCAGTAGCGCCGCACCGCCAAGGGTCTGCACATTCACGCTGCCTTCGTCGACATACACGCCATACTCGCCCGTTTCGTCGCGGCCGCCCCAGAAATCGGTGCCGCGAATGCCGATGGAGCCGACAGGCGTGCTGATGCTCACATCGGGGTTTTCGCGCTTGGCGACAAGGCCGCTGACATAACGGAACGCGCCTTCGATCACGGAATAGCGCGCCTTGTTGTCGGCTGTATCATCGGGATTAAAAACATAGTCGCTGACCGCGAAGCGCGTATTTTCCGACAGCGTCCATTCGGTATCGTCCACCAGCAAAATAAAGGCGCGGGAAGAAGCGCCGGTGGCAATAACATCTTTCAATTCGATTTCATCGTTGATCTTCGCAGGCTTTGCGGCCCCGCCGCCATGGGCGACTGTCACCGTACCTTCGATTTCAACGATGGTGCCGATGGGCTCGGCCCTGACTGTCTGCGCAAGAAAGAGGCTGAAAACAAAGAAAATCCAGAAAATACAACGGTTCAGCATATGCCTTCTCCCTGATTGCCTGTAGGTAATACGGCCCGTATTGCCCCACCCCTGCGCGGTTAAGTGCTTTTATTTACAAAGCATTTTAGGCAAATACTTTATGCCCCCAACGCTTTGTCCATTTCCTTCTTGT
Source organism: Alphaproteobacteria bacterium (assembly GCA_043759865.1). Taxonomy (GTDB): domain Bacteria; phylum Pseudomonadota; class Alphaproteobacteria; order Micavibrionales; family UBA2020; genus JAPWJZ01. Next base: position 3,737 of record JAYUPV010000009.1, read on the forward strand.
CAATCTCGTTTTCCCATTTCGACAGAACCACCGCCGCAACGCCGTTGCCGATGAGGTTGGTGATGGCGCGGGCTTCGGACATAAACCGGTCGATGCCAAGAATGAGCGCAAGACCCGCAACCGGCACATGCGGCACAACCGCAAGCGTGGCGGCGAGAGTGATGAACCCCGCGCCCGTCACACCCGCAGCCCCCTTCGAGGTCAGAAGCGCGACCGCGAAAATCGTGCCCTGCTGCGCCCATGTGAGTTCAATGTCGAGCGCCTGCGCGACAAACAGCGTGGCAAGCGTCAGGTAAATATTCGTGCCATCAAGGTTGAACGAATAGCCGGAGGGCACGACCAGCCCCACCGTCTCGCGCTTGCAGCCCATTTTCACCAGCTTTTCCATCAGCGGCGCGATAACAGTCTCGGAAGACGATGTGCCGAGCACGATGAAAATTTCTTCCTTGATGTACCGCAAAAATTTCCACAGTGAAAAACCGGCATAGCGCGCAAGGGGCCCCAGCACCACAATCACAAATACCGCGCAGGTGGCATAGAACACCCCCATGAACAGCAGCAGGTTTTTCAAGACCTCCGGCCCGTATTTGGCGACCGCAAAGGCCATGGCCGCACCCGCGCCGACGGGGGCGAGTTTCATGATGGCGTTCATCATGGCGAAGAAAATATGCGAGGCCTGCTCGATAAACTCATGCACCGCCTTGCCCTTCGATCCCAAGCGGTTGAGCGCATAGCCGAACAAAATGGCGACCAGCAATATCTGCAGCATGTCGCCCGTGCCGGTGAAGGCGTCGGAAAAAGTCTTGGGGATGATGTGCAGCAGGAAGCCCGACACCGTCTGCTCATGCGCCTGCTGCTGGTAACCGGCGACAAGGCTGGCATCGAGCGCCGCCGCCGTCGCGTGGATATTTCCGCCCGGCTGCAGCCAGTTGGCGACCAGCAGGCCAAGGGCAAGCGCGATGGTCGAGGTGATTTCGAAATAGACCAGCGTCTTGATGCCCACGCGCCCGACTTTTTTCATGTCGCTCGCCGTGGTGATGCCGAGCACGATGGTGCAGAACACAATCGGCCCGATCAGCATTTTGATGAGCGCGATAAAACCGTCGGCGACCGGCTTGTAATACTCGGTGTATTCGCGGAAGAAATAGCCCGCCATGCCGCCGAGATAGATGGCGAGAATGACCCAGAAATAGAGATGGTGGTAAAAAGGTTTTTTCGCCGCAGCCATGGATGCCCCCGCTGTTCAAATGCCCTATTAGAATAGCCATTTTTAGCGAGCGAAGTCAGTAATTTGGCAATGGTATTTGCATAATATCTATTCCCGTAAGCTCCCTTGATTACAGAAACTATATCTGCGAAAGTGCCTGTACCCCTGCAAAAGAATCATAAGGCCACGCCCGTGAAAAATATTTTCGACAAATACCCCCTCGTGAAAAAGTTTTTCCGCGAACGCAACACCATCGGCGTCGACATGATCGGCCCCCAGCCGCAGCGCCTGAAGGAATTGCAGGAACGCGCCTTCAACCTCATCGACCAGCACGGCACCGGCACCAACGCCGAAAAAGAAGCCGCCATGATCTGCGCCGCCTGCATCATCGAACCGCCCTCGCTGTATTACAACATGATGGGCCTGTTCACGAATTACGGCGAGCAGGTGGAAAAGGTGATCGAGCGCGTGGTCGGCACCCCCGCCGGCATGAATTACGACCCCATGCTCGCCATGGCGCGCGCGGCCTCCGGCACGGCGATGATGGAAGATATCTCGAACAAACTGAAAAACGGCGAGAAGCTCGATGCCTCCGCGCAAGTGGTTCTCGATGCCCTCAAAACATCCTTCGGCGCAGATTCAAACGCCTATGTGGCTCTCGCCGCGCCCGACCTGATGTCGGTGTATGAAACCACCCGCGACAAAACCTATTCCGCCCTTCAGAAAAAAGCCGACGAAAACAAACCGAAATACAAACCCGACAGCGGTAATTTCGATTTGTAAGGGTTAAGGTCTAGAACCCGCCCCGACCCCTTTCCTATTTTGTCATTCCTGCGAAAGCAGGAATCCAGTGCCGTGGTTTATAAACCGCGAAGCGTCTTGGCGGTTTCAAGCGCTCCTGGACCAGGTGGCCGAACTGAATTGAAACTCCGTAAAGACTTTTAAACCGCGAATGAACGCAAATATTCGCGTTTATTCGCGTTTATTCGCGGTTCAGGATTCAACTACGCCGCCCCCTGCCCGCCCTTCGCCAGCCCCACAATATCCGCGACTTCCAGCACGTTTTTCGGCGCACCTTTCGTGGCAACACAAATCATCGCCCGCGCCACTTCGCGCAAGGTGCAGAACCCGCCGGGCCAGAGGGCGCGACCGGGGTAATAAACCCAAGCCAGTAACTTGTACGAAATTTTCAGGCATTTCTGCCCCGGCATCGCCTGCATGAAACCGGGGCGGAACATATAGCCGCGCTTGAACAGGCGCAGCAGCGCGTTTTCGGTCGCGCCCTTCACGCGCGCCCATGCTGAACGCCCCTGCTCGCTGCTGTCGGTGCCCATGCCGGTCAGATAGCAAAAAGCCATATCGGGATTAAGTTTCGCGAGTGTCTGCCCGAAGGACAGCGTGAGATCAAAGGTGACGCGCCGGTAATCCTCCGCCGTCATGCCCACGGAAGACGTGCCGAGGCAAAAGAAGCAGGCATCATACCCCGCCAGCTGCTCTGCCACAGGCGCAAGGTCGTAAAGGCCGGCAGGAATAATTTCAACCAGCTTCGGATGCGAAACCCCGCAAGCCCGCCGCCCCACGACCAAAACCTTTTCCACCGCCGCATTTTCAAGGCACTCCAGCAGCACGCCCTCGCCAACCATGCCCGTCGCGCCGGTGATGATGACTTTCAAGGAGTTCAATTTACTTCGCGACCCCTTATCTCTTCACTACTAAAAATGCTCCTGAAGACAAGCTATTCGCTATAGGATTATTAGATTCAATGGTATTGTATCTTTGGCCATCAAGCATTTGGTTGTAGTAATCCGGTAGCCAAGGCAGCCAACTCTCTATGGATAAGGCTACTTCCGCGTCTGTCATTTCGATTGCAATTTCCTTTAGCTTGACGCCTTTGCCAAAAAACTCTTCGAAATGGTCTTTTTTAATGCGGAACTTTTGGCCGTAATAGATTCCATTTTGTCTTTCATCATAAAATTCCGATTCTATGCTCTTTTTCACAGTCTTCGGGTCTTTCAAATCATCGAAAGTCACTAACATAGGATATTGTTCAGGCTCTAAAATAACTTAGCCGGACTTCAGAGAACTGTAGTGACTTATTCCTTCAGGAGTTAGCCCGCCATGTTCAAACCGAAAAGCGTCAAAAACAATACTATGGCCATAGTCCGGGCCAAACTTTCCGCCTGTGATTAATGCAAAGAGAACGCCACGCTTTCCCAAGTCCACTACCACAGCCTCGCCCTTGCTGACCTTCGCGGAGCCGCTCACTTTTGTTCCATGAACTTTAATGGCTACTATTTCCCTGACAGCCGAACCTGTCTTGAGCCCCTCGGGTGTCTCAACAGTGACGGTCATCCGATAACGCCAGCTACCTTTTGAAATCACTGCAGCATAGGCCACGCCAAGCAGGGCTACAACCGATAAAAATACCAGCCAATTCTTCATATTCTGCTTCAACTCTTTGAGGAGTACCCTTTAGCAATTTTCAGAG
>JAYUPV010000010.1:0-3275 GCA_043759865.1 Alphaproteobacteria bacterium
AGAAAATAATCATGGCTTTCGGAACGAATGACGGCTGGCAGGGATCTGTTGTCGGCGTGCTGGGTCGCTGGCTGATGACCGGCCTGCTTATTTTCCTGCTTCTCGTATTGTCCAGCTTTCCGTTCAAGCTCGGGCATTTTGGCGAAATAAGGCCAAGCTTTATGCTGATGGCGGTTTACTACTGGGCCATCATGCGTCCTGCCACCCTGTCGCCCGTCGCCACTTTTATCGTCGGTCTCGCTTTTGACCTCATGGGCGGGTTCCCGCTTGGCCTGAACGCGCTCACGCTGGTGCTGGCGCAATGGGTGACACGCTCCCAACGGAAATTCCTGTTGGGGCAGAGTTTCATTGTTATCTGGATGGGTCTCGGGCTGGTGTCGCTCGGTGCAGGGTTGTTGCAATGGCTGCTTTATGCAGGTTTCCATCAGGAATTCGATATCGGGGCGCTACGCCCCATCCTGATGAGTGTCATAATGACGGCAGCGGTTTTCCCACTCATCGTCCTGCCCCTTGCGGCTTTCAACAAAAGCCTCGCCGACCGCTCCTGAAAAAACAAAACAAGACGTTTTCATCACGGGCACGTTTCTGTAATATGCCGCCATGAACCGCGACATGGAGAGATACAAGGAATTCTCCCGCCGCGCGCTGATCATCGGCGCGGTGCAGACGGGGCTTTTTGCCGTCTTGGCGGGCAGGCTTGGTTACCTGCAGGTGGTTGAACAGGAAAAATTCCAGACACTTTCCGACAAGAACCGCATTTCGTTAAGGCTTGTGCCTGCGGGGCGCGGCGAAATCATGGACCGCTTCGGCGTTCCACTTGCTATCAATACCCAGAATTTCCGTGCCTTCATCGTTCCCGAACAGGCGAATAATGTGGAGGAAACGCTCGAGCTGCTGTCGAAAATTATTCCTGTGACGGAAGACGACAAACAGGCCGTGCTGCTCGGCATGGGCAAGGTGCGCCCCTTCACGCCCATTCTCGCCAAAGAAAATCTGACATGGGAAGACATGGCGGCGGTCGAGCTGAACCTGCCCGATCTGCCTGGTGTGTCGATGGACGAGGGCGATATACGTTCTTACCCGCTTGGCAGTGCGACCGCACATATCATCGGCTATGCGGGGCGCGTCAGCGAGTCGGAACTGACCGGCGACCCTATCATGACAATCCCCGGCTTCCGCATCGGCAAAACCGGTGTGGAAAAGAAATTCGACGGCGAGCTGCGCGGCGTTGCCGGAAAAATTCAGGCCGAGGTCAATGTTGTGGGCCGCGAAATCCGCGAGCTGTCACGCCTCGACCCTAAAAAAGGGCATCGCCTGACGCTGACCCTTGACGCCGATTTGCAGATGCAATGTCAGGAAATGGTGGCGCGGGAACGTAGTGCCTCTGCTGTCGTCATGGACGTGCATACCGGCGAGGTCTACGCGCTTTGTTCCCATCCCAGCTTCGATCCTAATCTTTTCAGCCGCGGCATTCCTGCCGATGTGTGGGAAGGCCTGCTGGCCGACGAAACCAACCCGCTTACCAACAAGGCAGTGGCAGGGCAGTATCCGCCCGGCTCGACTTTCAAGATGGTGACGGCGCTTGCGGCGCTTGATGCAGGCATTTCGCCCGGTGTCGTGGTGCGTTGTCCTGGTTATTACATGATTGGGCGTGATAAGTTCCACTGCTGGCGTCCCGCCGGTCACGGCACTGTCGGTTTTGAACAGGCGATTGTTCAGTCTTGCGATACTTTCTTTTACGAGATGGGCAATCGTATCGGTGTCGATGCCATCGCCAAAATGGCGCGGCGTCTCGGCCTCGGCGCGAAAATGGATTTTGATGTGCCGGGCGAAGGCGAAGGCATCATCCCCGATCGCGCATGGAAATTGAAACGGTACAAAGAGCCGTGGCATCGCGGCGAAACTCTCAACAGCGCCATCGGTCAGGGGCATACGCTCACCACACCGCTGCAGCTCGCCACCATGACAGCGCGGCTGGTCAATGGCGGCAAGGCGGTGAAGCCTATTCTTGTGCGTTCCATCGAGGAAAAAGGCAGTCAGATTCCCGAATGGAAAACCATCGGCCTGAATCCTGCGCATCTTGCGATTGTGATGCGCGGCATGGCGGGTGTGGTGAACGGCGACCACGGCACAGCGCGCGGCTCGCAGATAAAGGAAGCGCCTTATTCGATGGGCGGCAAGACCGGCACGGCGCAGGTGCGGCGCATTACCGCCGCCATGCGCGCGGCGGGCATCAAGAACGAAAGCCTGTCGTGGAAATGGAGGCACCATGCGTTGTTCGTGGGCTACGGCCCAGTTGATGCGCCGCGTTATGCATGCTGTGTGGTGGTCGAGCACGGCGTCGGCGGTGCAAAGGCGGCGGCACCTATCGTGCGTGATATATTACTCGCTATCCAGAAACGCGCGCCGCATAAAATCCATACCGTTGATGAGGCGGTCGAGGCGGCAGCTGCTGCCGGTGCGGCAGCAGCCGTGAAAGCGGCGAACCCCCGCAAGGAAACCCGCAAACCTAAAAAGAAAAAAAGGTAAGCCATGCGCCGCGAGAACATGAACCTTTACGACAAGTTCCAATGCATCAGCTGGCCCTTCCTGCTGCTGATCACTATGACGGCTTGTGTCGGTTTCGTTTCGCTTTACTCGGCAGCAGGCGGCAGCATGGACCCCTGGGCGGGGAAACAGGTTGCGCGTTTTTGCATCGGCATGGCAGGGCTTGTCCTTACCGCCATGATCGACATCCGCGTCTGGCTGAAATTCGCCTATGTCATTTTCGGCGCGATCGTGCTGCTGCTGGTCTATGTCGATATCAGCGGGCATGCCAGCATGGGCGCACAGCGCTGGATCGATCTTGGCTTCATGCAGCTACAGCCGTCCGAACCCATGAAAATCGCGACCGTGCTTGCCTTTGCACGTTTTTTTCACGGCGCGACGGCGGAAGATGTTAAAAACCCGCTGTTTATCATCGCGCCGCTTGGCCTTCTAGCATTGCCGGTGCTGCTGGTCATGATCCAGCCCGACCTTGGCACTGCGATCACGCTGATTGCGGCGGCGGGTGCGATGTTCTTTCTGGCGGGCGTTGCTTATTGGATGTTTCTGCTGGTCGGCGCGGGTGCGCTTGCGGCCATGCCGGTGCTGTGGCATTTCCTGCATGACTACCAGAAAAAACGCGTCATGACCTTCCTCGACCCCGAAAGCGACCCTTTGGGTGCCGGCTACCACATTACTCAGTCAAAAATCGCGCTCGGTTCGGGCGGTGTTTTCGGCAAGGGCTTTTTACA
>JAYUPV010000011.1:0-21098 GCA_043759865.1 Alphaproteobacteria bacterium
ATAAGCTGGGTTCAATAACCCGGCCCTTCTGTCAGGCCACGCCACTTTAACCATAACATTATATTACCAAAATCGCAATTATAATATTCTTATATTAACATTATGACGATGAAACAGGGGCTTGGCTGCAAGGATGTGGGGCTAAGTAAAGCGCAAGAAAAAAGCCCCCGGCTGAACCGGAGGGCTTTTTAAAATCAGGCGACAGATAAAGATCAGGGTTTTGCGCCATAGAAACCGTCAGCCTTGTAGTTGGGCTTGTATTGCATGCCTTCCAGGAAGGCGTCTGCGAGTTTCATGGCGTTTTCGAGATCTTTGCTGATGGCTTTTTCGCCGAAATAGGCGCGGAAAGACTTGCCGTCGAGACGGTCCAGCCATTCAATGTCGTAATCGGTCACGCCTTGTTTCTTGCCGGCTTCAATCGCCTGCTTGATCTCCTGACGCCCACCGGGAACCAGATCGCTCCAGACGGCGGCGCGGAAGATTTCCATCAGCGCTTCTTTTTTGCTTTCGGCGGGAACGGCGGGGGCGGCGGCTTTTTTGGTGGTCATCGTATTTATCCTTTATGAGGGGGAGGGTGGTTGAACTTGAATTGCGGCTTTCATAGCATGCGGGTATAATATGTCAAACAATTAATATGTTAACAGCCGTTCCCGCCAATCCGCCCAATCCCCTATAAAACACTTCTCCGACCCTCTGAATGTAAGTTATGTAAAATAATAGACCGACATCACCGGCACTCAGACGAAGAAAACCGTAAAAATGCCTGAAAATACCGAAAAACCTTGTGTTCGCATCGGGAATCCATATATAAACCACCCTACGAAACCCGCTGTCAGACTTGGTCTGGCAGCTATGGTTTGTGCGGCTGGTGCCTGAATGTTCAGGCAAACAGCGGCAGACCGGCTAAACCCAAGGGAAACATCAATGGCACTCTACGAAACCGTGTTTATCGCGCGGCAAGACATTTCCGCCAAGCAGGCGGAAGACCTTGCCAAAAACTTCGGCAAAATCGCAACCGACAACGGCGGCGACGTCAAAAAGACCGAAAGCTGGGGCCTCCGCAACCTCGCTTACAAAATCAAGAAAAACCGCAAAGGCCATTACACGCTGCTGCACATCGAAGGCCCGTCTTCCTGCGTGGTCGAGATGGAGCGCAACATGCGCCTCAACGACGACGTCCTGCGCTTCATGACCGTCTCCATCGAAAAGCTGTCGGAAGGCCCCTCGGCCATCCTGAAGCATTCCGATGACGATCGCGACGGCGAAGGCGGCTTCCGTGGCGGCGACCGCGAAGGCGGTTTCCGCGGTGGCGACCGTGGCGGCTATAAAGGCGACAAAGGCTACCGCCGCGACAACCGCGACGACGCAGCGCCCAAGGCAACATCCGAAGAAGGAGCTGAATAATGGCTTTCGAAAAAAGATCATCCTCGTTCGGCGACCGCAAAGAAGGCGGCGACCGCAAACCCGGTGGAGCCGGTGGCGCACGCCGTCCCTTCTTCCGCCGCCGCAAATCCTGCCCCTTCACGGGCAAGAATGCGCCCGCAATTGACTACAAAGATCCCAAGATGCTCGGCCGTTACATTTCCGAGCGCGGCAAGATCGTCCCGTCCCGCATCACAGCCGTGTCGCAGAAAGCGCAACGCAAGCTGGCCCGCGAAATCAAGCGCGCCCGCTTCCTTGCACTCCTGCCCTACGTCACGAACTAAGGAGTAGAGAACCATGCAAGTCATTTTGCTCGAACGCGTCGAGAGCCTCGGCCAGATGGGAGACGTCGTCTCCGTCAAGCCGGGTTTCGCCCGCAACTTCCTCCTGCCCCGCCAGAAAGCCCTGCGCGCCACGAAAGACAATGTGGCCTATTTCGAAGCGCAGAAAAAAGTGCTCGAAGGCGAAAACCTCAAGCGCCGCGACGAAGCGGCGAAAGTCGGCAAGAAACTTGACGGCGTCAACGCCGTCATTATCCGCCAGGCTTCCGAAGCGGGCCAGCTTTACGGCTCCGTTTCCGGCCGCGACATTGCCGATGCCGTCGTCGAACAGGGCTTCAAGATCGATCGCACCCAAGTGCGTATGGATCGCGCCTACAAACTGCTCGGCCTGTATCCCGTGAAAATCAACCTGCACCCCGAAGTGACGGTCGAAGTGACCATCAACATCGCGCGTTCGGCTGAAGAAGCGAAGATACAGGAAGAGCGCGGCGAAGCGCTGATCACCAAGACCGACAGCGAAGAAGCAGCCTCCCTCGCCCAGACCGCCATCAAAAAGCTGGAAGAGGAAGAAAAGGCCCGCGTTGCAGCAGAAGCCGCAGCAGCAGCCGCTGCTCCCGCTTCCGAAGAAGCAGCCGCTTAACCCGCTTTTTAAAAACTTTAAAGAAACCCGCCGCGTCAAACCGGCGGGTTTTTTTTATGTCTCCTCTCCTTTGGGAGAGGAGACATTATGCCGAGAAAGGATTTATCACTCCTGAAGCTTCAAAAAACACTCAACGCCATGCCGGTAGTGCGACAGTCTGTTTTCCAGCTTTGGGTATTTTTTTGCTACGCTAGAAATGAACGCCCTGAATAAATCGTCCACCATATCTTTTTCGTCTACTGAATAGGCAAGCTCTGCAATCCAGCAGTGCGCATCTCCTTCGTAATCTTCATCCAGCGCAAGGGGAATGGCCTCTCGCAGAAAAGGGGCCCCGAGGACGTATTCACCCCGGTTAAAATGAAAATATACGAGTTCTACCAATAGCCGCGGTATCGACTGGGAATCGATAGTCGGGAAATACTTTACCTTGTCCGGAACGGGCTGTTTTGCCTCAATGGCGGCTTTATAGAGTACCTCAAACGTGTAACGGCATTCTTTTCTCGGCCACAAGCGCCAGCAATGAGAAAAGCCTTTTTTGTAAGTAAGCTCCGGCATTCCCAGATAGACGAGTTCTCTGGCGCATTTTTCGCGTATGCCACGATATGAATTACCTTCGCAACGGGTTTCGCTTTCATCCTTTACGTAGTTTTTGCGTCGGTTCAGGATTTCAAGAGCACGTTCTCGTTGTCCAGCCTCCCGATATACTTTCGACACTTCCGCAGGCGACGTGAAAAGCCCTTGAAGATAGGAGTTTCTCAACGTTTTGAAATAGAGTTCCGCCGCTTCTCCCGCGCCTTGTTCATCGCCAGCCGTAAACAACAGCCGGCTGACTACCCTTAAATCGTTTTCCTTTTTATCCTCCAAGGCAAGCCGGTCTTTCATATTCTTTTCATCAGCGGGGTTCAGTGCCTCCAGCTCGGCACGTTCGGCGAGCAGCAGCGGGATGGCTTCTGAATATGACTTTATCAGAACAAGATATTCGGCATGTGCCAACCGTCCGACATAATCATATTTAATCTTGTGTTGCAGCAGTTCGTCGCCAATCTTTCCTCTTGTCAGCCAAAAATCTCTCATGGCCTTTTAGGAGGGTGCTGCAATTTTTTTAAATGCTTCTTTCGCGTCTTCAATTCTTCCAGTTTCTTCATAGAGTTTTGAGATCTCGATAAAATTGTCCGAGCGTTCGGGGTCGGACAATTTTTCGGCTGTACGCTTCCATGCGGCAAGGGTTTCGTGCCATTTCGCGTCGGGCATAAAGCGTCGCCGGGCCTCTTTAACAATTAACGCAGAAGCGTCCCAAGGGTAGTGGTTTTTTACTGTGTCGCGTGCGCGGCTTTTATAACTTTCGCATTTTCGTACATCCGACAATTCTCTGTTTCCTGTGATTTCCTCGAGGGGAGTGAGCAGAATCTGGTGTGGTACGACTTTCTTGCCGATGATAGTCTGCACACACTCAAGTGTCGGATAAGCGATACATTCTTTTGGCTCACGCTCGCTGAGCGGAGGGGTCTCCCAGCCATAGGCAACCGGGATTGAATACCCAAGAACGTGGATGAATGCAAAAACGATGGTGCAGTATCTTGCTATGCTTGCTGCCATTTTTAAAGTCATGCCCATAAAGGTATTATAAAATGGCTTCAATCGAGGAGTAAACAGCAAGGGCGTTATTTGCTGTGCTTGATAAGGCTGGCGACGATTTTTTCCAGCCACTCTTGGTCTGTCGCGTCGAAATCGCCAAGGTTTGAACTATCAACATCCAGCACGAACAGCGTCTTGCCGTCCGCAATGCCCGGCACCACGATTTCCGATTTCGACAGCGAGCTGCAGGCGATATGCCCGGGAAATTTTTCGACATCGGGCACGATCACGGTTTTCTGCGTCCGCGCCGCAGCACCACACACGCCGCGCGAAAACGGGATATCGACACAGGCAAGCGGACCCTGAAACGGCCCCAGCACCAGCAGCTCGGGCTTTACGGTGCGGTAAAACCCGACCCAGTGGAAATCGAAAGCGGTTTTCAGGATGGCGGCGACATTCGCCATGTTGGCGATGATGTCGGTGGTGACCCCCATGGTGGCCTCGATCTGCGGCAGCAGAGCGGCATAAATGCCGTCCTTTGATTCGCCGGCGGGGATGTGGAGTGTTTCAGCCATGGGGAAGCATAGCCAAAAGGGGCGGGGGGATGAAACGGAAAAGCTTTCCCCGTTACCCACAGGCATTATTATACATAATACAAAAGAAGGAAGGCAAAAGTGAAGTTTGCAATTTCATGAGGCGTACGAAACTTCAATGGTTGCCGCGCATCTGTTATTCTCCCTTCCCATGACAGCAGATGCCGTAAAATTTTCCGATATCGCAAGGGGCCGCGGGCAGGACGCCGAATACCGCGTGATGCCGCATAACGAGGAAGTCGAGCAGGCGCTGCTCGGCGCGCTTCTGGTCAACAACAAGTCGCTTGAAAAAGTCTCTGAATTTTTGCGCCCCGAACATTTCTATAACCCTGTTCACGGGCGCATCTACCAAGCCGTCTCGACCTTCATCGAGCGCGGGCAGGACGCAAGCCCCATCACGCTGAAAAGCTATTTCGAGAAAGACCAGGATTTGAGCCAAGTCGGCGGCGGGCAATATCTCTCCGATCTCGCCTCGCACATTATCTCGGTCGTGAACGTCGAAGACTACGGCCGCACGGTATATGAACTTCACCTCCGCCGCGCGTTGGTCGCGCTTGGCGAAGATGTGGTGAACGAGGCGTATGAGCACGCGGTCGATTCAACCGCCTCGCTGCAAATCGAAACCGCCGAAAAGCGGCTGTTCGAACTTGCCACGGCGGGCGATTTCAAGGGCGGCTTCGTGTCGTTTCAGCAAACGCTGACCAAAGCCATCAATCAGGCGCAGCTCGCCTATCAGCGCGAAGGCCTGCTGACGGGCGTGCCGACGAAGCTTGTCGATATCGACAAAAAACTCGGCGGCTTCCAGAATTCCGACCTCATCATTATTGCCGGCCGCCCCTCGATGGGCAAGACGGCGCTTGCCACCAACATGGCGTTCAACGCCGCGCGCGAATTTTTGGAGACCAACGGCAAGGAAGGCGCGGTTGTTGGGTTCTTCTCTCTTGAAATGTCTGCCGAACAGTTGGCGACTCGTATTCTCGCCGACATGACGAGCATCTCGTCCGACAAAATCCGCCGTGGCGAAGTGCGCGATACCGACTTCCACAAATTCGTGGACGCGAGCCAGCGGCTTTCCGCATCGCCGCTGTTCATTGACGACACGCCCGCGCTCACCATCGGTGCCATTCGCACGCGTGCGCGGCGTTTGAAACGCCAGCACAATGTCGGCATGATCGTGATAGATTACTTGCAACTGTTGCAAGGCTCCGGCAAACCGGGCGGCGAGCAGAACCGCGTTCTTGAAATCTCCGAAATTACGCGTGGCTTGAAGGCGATTGCGAAAGAGCTGCAGATACCCGTTATCGCTCTCTCCCAGCTTTCCCGCGCGGTCGAAAACCGCGACAACAAACGCCCGCAGCTTTCCGACTTGCGTGAATCAGGCTCCATCGAGCAGGACGCCGACGTGGTCATGTTCGTCTACCGCGAGGAATATTACCTCAGCCGCGAAGAGCCGAAACAGGGCATCAACCAGTCCGAAGACAAATTCCGCGACGATTACGCAGGCTGGCAAAAGCGGCTCGAAGACTGCCACAACGTCGCCGAATGCATCATCGCCAAGCAGCGTCACGGCCCGATCGGCACGGTCAAGCTGCAGTTCGACGGCGAATTCACGCGCTTTACCAATCTTGCGAATTACACCGTTGAAAACACCGAGTGATTATCTCCAGCCGCTATCAACTCTCACCGTGCATCTAGACAAGGTCGCGCGGAATTATCTTTATTTCAGGAAATCGCTGAAGCTGGGCGCCGATTGCGCGGCGGTGGTGAAGGCGGATGCGTATGGACTTGGCGCGGCGCAGGTGGCGCGTGCGCTGTTCGATCAGGAGTGCCGGCATTTCTTTGTCGCGCATTTTGACGAGGCTTTGGCGGTGCGCGCCGCCGTGCCGTCGAAAGACGCGATCATTTATATTCTCAACGGCCCCTATGGTGCGGACGCGAAGACGTTTGCGGCGGGGGCTTTCGTGCCGGTGCTGAACACGCCGGAGGATATCGCCTATTGGGCGGCGTTTTCGAAAGTGGAGGGCAAGAAGCAGCCCGCCATCGTGCATATCGACACCGGCATGAACCGCCTCGGCTTATCGGTGCGGGAAGCGGCGACGCTGTCAAAAGAGACGCTGTCGGCGATTGATGTGCGCTATGTGATGAGCCACCTTGCCTGCGGCGACGAACCGCAGCACCCGAAGAACCGCGAACAGCTCGAACTTTTCAAGAAACTCACCGCCGATACAGGTCTGCCCTTCCGGCTCAGCTTCGCCAACTCGGCGGGGATATTGCTGGGGCCTGATTATCACTTCGATCTGGTGCGGCCGGGCTGCGGACTTTACGGAATACACCCGCAATCGACCGGCACGAACCCCATGTTCGGCACCGTCACCCTGAAAACGCGGATTGTGCAGGCGCGGACAATTGACATATCCACGACGGTTGGCTACGGTGCAACTTATTCTGTCGCCCCCCCTGCAAATTGCGTCACGGTTTCAGTAGGATATGCAGACGGTTACCTCCGCAGCCTGACAGGGCGCGGCAAGGTGGTTATCGGCGGCGAAAAATGCACCGTCATCGGCCGTGTGTCGATGGACAGCATTATCGTCGATACGACAAAACTAAAAATCCAGCCGCAGGCAGGCGATTGGGCGGAAATCATCGGCGACCACCAGACGGTCGACGAAGTTGCGGAACAAGCCGGAACGATCGGGTATGAAATCCTGACCAGCTTTGGCAAAAGATATAAACGGATTTATGCCTCATGAGCCTCGCGGAAGAAAAAACGGCGGAACAGCCAAAAAAATTCTCGCTTCTCGATCCGTTGCAAAATCTCGGCGCGACAGCGCTCGACTTTTTTGCGGGCATCGGCAGCCTCGCGCGCTTTACTTCGACGGCGCTGTACCATTGTGTCACGCCGCCTTTTTACCTGCGCCTGCTGCGCCGGCAGCTGATTGATATCGGCTTTTACTGCCTGCCCGTCGTCGGCATGACCGCGCTGTTCACCGGCATGGTTCTTGCCCTTCAAAGCTATACGGGCTTTTCGCGTTTCTCGGCCGAGGGCGCGGTTGCGACGGTCGTTGTGCTTTCGGTTACGCGCGAGCTTGCGCCGGTTCTGGCGGGCCTCATGGTCGCGGGGCGCATTGGCGCATCGATTGCGGCGGAGCTTGGCACCATGCGGGTGACGGAACAGATTGATGCGCTCACCACGCTCTCGACCAATCCTTTCAAATACCTCGTCGCGCCGCGCATTATTGCCGGCACGATCATGCTGCCCGCTCTGGTGCTGGTGGCCGATATCATCGGCGTTTTCGGCGGCTATCTCGTCGGCGTGTACAAACTCGGCTTCGGGCCGGAAAATTATCTGCATAAGACCTGGGAATACCTGACGGCGGAAGACGTAAATTCCGGCCTGTGGAAAGCGGCGGCGTTTGGTTTTATCGTGACGCTCATGGGCTGTTATAACGGCTATAACTCCAAGCGCGGCGCACAGGGCGTGGGCGCTGCCACAACGGGCGCGGTGGTTTCTGCCTCCATCCTCATTCTTATCACCAACTATTTCCTCACCCAGCTTTTCTTTGCGGGGAAATAGAAATGGCGCAGTCACAACCGATACCGAAACTGGAACTGCAGGGCGTCTACAAATCATTCGGCCGCAACCATGTGCTGCGCGGCGTCGATATTTCCATCGAAAAGGGCAAGTCCCTTGTGGTTATCGGCGGCTCGGGCACGGGCAAGTCGGTGATGATCAAATCGGTTCTCGGCATCATCAACCCCGACAAGGGGTCGATAAAAGTCGACGGGCAGGAGACAACGGGGCTGCGCGGCGCTGCGCGTGACGCGCTCATGAAAAAATTCGGCATGCTCTTTCAGGGCGGTGCGCTGTTCGACAGCCTGCCGGTGTGGGAAAACGTGGCCTTCGGCCTGATACAGGGCAAGGGCGTTGACCGCGCGCAGGCAAAAGACACCGCGATTGAAAAACTGCGCGCTGTCGGGCTTCCTTCGCGTGTCGCCAACATGCTGCCGGCGGAACTGTCGGGCGGCATGCAAAAGCGCGTCGGCCTTGCCCGCGCCATCGCCTCCAACCCCGAAATTATATTCTTTGACGAGCCGACCACCGGCCTCGACCCCATCATGGCCGACGTTATCAACGACCTGATCGTTGAAACGTCAAAGGGCCTTGGCGCGACGGCGCTATCCATCACGCATGACATGGCCTCGGCGCGCAAAATCGCCGACAACATCGCGATGATTTATAAGGGCCAGATTATCTGGCAGGGCGACGCGAAAGATATCGACCATTCGGGCAACCAATTCGTCGACCAGTTCATCAAGGGCTCGGCGCAGGGCCCCATCCAGATGGAGCTTTGACAAAATGGCCGACCTTTCCGCCAACCCGAAAAACAACCCGAACCGCAAGCCCGACCCGAAAGCCGCCAAAAAAGCGGAAGCGGCCGCAGCCAAGGCAAAAACCGCCGAGCTGAAAGCCGAAAAACGCAAGGTGAAAAAGGACAAGCCGAAACCCTCCGGCGGGTTTTTCTCGCGCATCATCATGGGGCTCGTCTCGCTCGCGCTCATCGGTATCGTGGGCGGCGTGGGCACTATTGCGTTCATCCTGTTTTATTTCGGTCACGATCTGCCCGATTACCGCGCTCTTGCAAAATACGACCCGCCCATCGTGACCCGCGCCTATGCGAGCGACGGGCGGCTGCTGGCCGAGTTCGCCTTTGAAAAACGCGTGTTCGTGCCGGTTGAATCCGTGCCGAAACTGGTCATCAACGCCTTTATCTCGGCGGAAGACAAAAACTATTTCACGCATCCCGGTATCGACTTCACCGGCATCCTGCGCGCCGTGGTCGACAACATCACCCATCCCGGCAAACGCATGAAGGGTGCCTCGACCCTCACGCAGCAGGTCGCCAAGAACTTCCTGCTGAAAGAGGAAGTCGCGGCGGAAAAAGACGACATCGTGGCTAAATTCAGCCGCAAGATTAAAGAAGCCATCCTTTCCTTCCGCATCGAGCAGGTGATGAGCAAGGACAAGATACTGGAACTGTACCTGAACGAAATTTACCTCGGTGCGCGCAGCTACGGCGTCGCCGCCGCCTCGCTCGAATATTTCAACAAGCCGCTTGATGAACTGACGATCGAAGAGGCCGCATATCTCGCAGCGTTGCCGAAAGCGCCGAGCGACTACGATCCCGAGAAAAACTACGCCGCCGCCCTTGACCGCCGTAACAATTACGTCCTGAAAGAAATGCAGGAAAACGGCTACATCACCAAGGCCGAGATGGATATGGCGCGGCTCCGTCCCATCACCACCGTCAAGCGCGACCCGACGCAGGTCGTGAACCACCCGTATTTCGCCGAAGAAGTGCGCCGCAAGCTGCTGGAGATTTACGGCGAGAAGGGTCTTTATGAAGGCGGTCTTATCGCACATTCGACCATGGTGCCTGAATATCAGGTGGCGGCTGAAAGCGCTTTGCGCAACGGTCTTGTCGCCTATGACCAGCGTCACGGGCTGCACAGCGGGCCGGTCAGCACGGTCACGGATATGGCCAAATGGCATGACGGTTTGCTGAAAGTAACCGAGCCTGCAGGCACCGGCAATTTCTCTCTCTCCGTCATTTTGGAATCCGGCGACAAGGAAGCGAAAATCGGCCTGCGCGACGGCACCGAAGCGGTAATCACTTACAACAAAATGAAATGGGCCTCTACCAAAGGCAAGGCCCCCGCCAAGGCAAGCGACCTTTTGAAGGTCGGCGATGTGTGGCTGACGGAAGATTCAGGAGAGAAAGACAAAGAACGCCCCGTCCACTGGCTGCGCCAGATTCCGGGCGTGTCGGGCGGCATCGTGGTGATGGACCCGCATACCGGCCGCATTTTCGCCATGGCGGGAGGCTTCTCGTTCCAGATGAGCTGGTTCAACCGCGCGTCACAAGCCATCCGCCAGCCGGGCTCGGCCTTCAAGCCTTTTGTGTATCTTGCAGGTCTTGAAGCGGGCTTCACCCCCGCGACGCTTATTCTCGATGCCCCCTTCGTGCTCGACCAGGGCCCCGGCATGCCAAAATGGCATCCGCAGAACTACAGCGAAGATTATGCCGGTCCCACCACCATGCGCATCGGCCTTGAAAAGTCGCGTAACCTCATGACTGTGCGCCTTGCCAACTATGTCGGCATGGATAAAATCGTCGCCATCTGTAACAAGTTCGGTGTTATCGACAACCTGCAACCGCTGCTCTCCATGTCCATCGGCGCGGGCGAGACAACGTTGCTCCGCATGGTTGCGGCTTATTCCACCTTCGTCAACGGCGGCAAGAAAATCACCCCCACGCTCATCAACCGCGTGCAGGATCGCCACGGCAAGACCATTTTCGTGCATGACAAGCACCCGTGCGAAAACTGCGGCCCCCTGACACCGTGGGCTTCGCAAAGCTCCCCCGAAATCGCCGACACGCGCGAACAAATCGCCGACCCCCGCCACATGTACCAGATTGTTTCCATGCTCGAAGGCGTGGTGCAGCGCGGCACGGCAACCAGCCTGAACTCCCTCGGTCGCCCCGTTGCCGGAAAAACCGGCACGACGAATGACGCCAAGGACACATGGTTCATCGGTTTCACGCCCGATATTATTGTGGGCACTTATGTCGGCTTCGACGAACCGAAACCCATGGGAGGCAAGGAAACGGGCGGGCATGTGGCCGCGCCCATCGTAAAGGAGTTCATGGAAAACGCGCTGAAGAACACACCGCCCGTCCCCTTCCGCGTCCCGCCCGGCATACGCCTTGTGCAGATCAACCCGGCAACCGGCGTGCGCTCGCAGCCCGGCGACGAAAAGAGCATCCTCGAAGCCTTCATCGAAGGCACCGAGCCCGGCGACCAGCCGATGATGTTCACCGGCGAAGGCATCGGCACCTCGACCGATGTCAACAGCATCGGCGAAGACCGGGGTCTTGGCGGCCTTTACTAATTCTTTCTATGCCGGTTTTTAGCTGAAAATATCGAAGCCGAGCTTGCCGGCAACGCGGTCAAGCGCGCGCAGTATCGGGCTTTTGGTGCCGTTGCGCAGCGCCTGCATTTCCTTGTCATGCGCCGCTGTGTCGGCCACCATGTGCCTTTTCACGTCGGCGCGTAGCTGGTTGAGGTCGACAGCCGCCATTTGCCCGGCATGCAGTTTTTTCAGGATGTCTTCCTCGCCGAGGCTCAGCTCATTATCGGCCCAGGCCAGCGTCTCGCCAAAATGAACCAGCAGGCCGCGATACTGCGGCTCGGTCACCAGCGGCAGGATATCCGTCACCTGTTTCGCATGCGCCATGTCGTCGGCGATGGACTTTTGCTGCGCGGGGGTAAGCCCGTGCACGCGCTCGAGGCTGGCAAAGACCTTACCGAGATATTCACGCTCGGCTTGCTGCAGCTGGCCGTCGGTATGGGCGATGGCGATGACGCAGCGCCACATCTGGAACTGGCTTTCGCTCATGGGCTGCTTGTTCTGGGCGGTCATGTCTCTTAATTCTCCAGTATGTCGATGCCAAGGCGCAGCAGCAGGCTGTCGAGAACGGCGGAAAGGCCGCGCTGCGGGCGTATTTCACTCATTTTCAGGTCGTGCTGGAACATCTCGTCGTCGACCGCTTTTTTAACGTCGGCGCGGATCTGGTCCATGTCGAGGCTGGCCATCTGGTCGCCGCGCAGTTTTTTTATCAGCTGCTCCTCGGAAGGGGCGAGGACACCGTCCGCCCGCGCGAGAAGCCCCGCGAAATAAATCAGCTGGCCGCGCCATTCGGGTTCGTTGATATGCGCGAGAAGCGTGGCGATGTCCTGCGGGGTTTCAGCGTCCTGCCGGAAGGTTTCCCGCTGCTCGGCCGTCAGCCCCATTTTGTCGAAAATACGGCCGAGATATTCACGTTCTTCCGCCTGTACCTTGCCGTCGGCATGGGCGATGGCGACCACGCAGCGCCACATATAAAACTGGCTGGCGCCGACGGGTTTTTTCTGCTGCTGAAGGCTTTCATGTACCATAGCCACAGGGTAAGCAATTCTGCGGTGCTGTCAATCGCGGAAGGCAGTATGGAAATATTATAGAGGTTTATTCCCCCGCAGCCTCGGCAAGGCCTTCCATGATGGCCTTTTTGGTCAGCAGTTCCGGCAGGGGAATGCCCTTCGGCGCGTTCGGGCCATAGACCACGTTGAACGGAATGCCAAAGCGTCCGAAAGTTTTAAGGTATTCGCCGATGCTTTCGTCCTGCTGGGTGAAATCGGCCTGCAGGCGCAAGATATTTGGGGCCGACAGCGCCTCCACCACGTCGTCCTGCTCCAGCACGAATTTCTTGTTCGCCTTGCAGGTCAGGCACCAGTCGGCGGTGACATCGACGATGACCGTCTTGCCGCTTGCGACGGCGGGGGCGATAAGCGCGGCATCAAACTTCTGCCAGCCGGTATCGAGCGCTGGCATGGTCGTGACCGTCAGCAGCACGTTGCCGAGCCACACGGCGGTGATGACCAGCGCAAGAGCCAGCGCACGGCGCAGGCGCACCATCCATGCCCCCGGCTTCGGCATAAAGCGGAACAGCGCGGGCGATAAGGCAAGCGCGAAATAGGGCAGCGCCAAGCCGAGGCCGATGAAGGTGAAGATCATGAAAATTTCATACGCCCCGCGCGCAAGGGCAAAGCCGATGGCGGTGCCAAGGAACGGCGCGGTGCAGGGCGTGGCCAGAAGCGTCGCGAAAACGCCGGTCATGAAATGTCCAAGCGCCGTCGGCTCCTGTTCGTGGCGCGAGGCCACCTTGTTCGCGATAAAGCGCGGCAGCGGAATTTCGAACGCGCCCCACATATTCGCCGCGAACAGCAGCAGGATGACCATGAGGAAAACAAGGAAGCCCGGGTGCTGGAACTGGATGCCCCAGCCGATCGAGCTGCCGCCTGCCTTCAGTGCCACCAACGCGCCTGCCATTAACCAGAAAGAAACGATAATGCCGGCGGCGGAGGCGGTAAAGTTGCGGAAGATGGTCTTGCGGTTGGTGTCCTTGCCGCCATGGCTCACGACCGACAATACTTTCAGCGACAGTACCGGTAAAACGCAAGGCATAAGGTTGAGGATAAGCCCGCCCAAGAGCGCCGCGAGAAGGATGCCAAGACTGATGTCATCCATCTTCTCTTTTATTTTCTCTGCCGTGGGCAGTTTTTGGGGCGCCGATTCGGGCTTTTCACCAAGCGATGTTTTCGCCTCGAGCGCATTAGCGCCGTCGACATAGGTCAGGGTCAGGTCGCCTGCCGATAACTTGGTTTTCAGCACATCCGCCATATCGGTTGAATGCGGGTCGATGCGGAGAGTCATTTTTTTGGTGGCGGCGTCATAGGCGATGTCCGGCTTGCCGAAGGAAATGCCCTCGTCATGCTCGATAAAAATGTCGGCACCGGCAGATGGCTTGTCGGGTGCGCCGCCTTCGATAACAAGAACGCTCTTCTTTCCGTCATCCGATTCAAGCCAGGCGCGGCCGAGACTGAATCCTTCGATTTGTGTGCGCGGCAGTTTTTCGAGCGCGGTTTTGTATAGCGCTTCATCGGGCGACGGCTCTGCCGCACCCGCCGGCAGATGGAACGAAAGTTCATGCTTTTCCGGTACGCAGATTTCGTTGCAGACCAGCAGGGCAAGTTTCAGTTTCAGATCGAGCGCTTCGCCCGGCTTCGCCAGCGTGACGGTGAGGGGGAAAGTGACTTCGTCGAGATAGATGTTGTTCTCGATGCCCTCGATGGTCTGGCGCACTGGCGCGGGGAAATCCATCTTGTAGCTCTGGAAATTTTCCGAGCCTTTCCAGTCGAGATCAGGGGGCAGGCCCGCATCGCCCGGTATGCGCCAATAGGTGTCCCATTTCGGCTGGAGTTTAAGCTGCAGGGCCAGTTTGATGGTCGTATCGGTGCCGGTCGCCGTGACGGGGCTGAACAGGCGGGGTTCCACATATTTCGGCGCCTCGGCAAAGGCGGAGAAGGAAAAAACCGTCAAAAACAGCAGGATGGACAGGAAACGCACGGGGTAAGACATGGAGAACTCCTTGACCCTATAAATATAGGGCAAGAGGGGCCATAAAGCCAATTTCTAAAACCGGGGTTCTAAAACTTCGTGAAGCTTTTCAGCACCCGCATGGGCCCCGCATCCGCAAGCGCGAGGACTTTGGGCTCGAGCGCCTCCTGCGGGCTGTCGGCGGCCAGTTTTTTCAGGAAAGCGGCTTCGAGGGTGTGAAGGCTGTGGTGGTGTTCCGTCGTGTGAAGCCCCAGTTTCTTGCCGTGGAGGCGCGGGTTGTTGACGCGCGGCACCCAGTCTTCGAGCGAGTAGATGGAGGTGACGGTATCATCGAGGCGTTTTTTAGTTATGTCCGCTGCGTTCTCGCCGAACTCGATTTTGGCGAGTTTTCGCAAGCTCGCGAAATCCTCCCGCTTCAGGCCGGGGCTGGAAATGCTCAATATCCGTGAAGCCTTTATCATCAGCCCCACCGTTTTTGCCAGATACCCGCCCATGGAATGTCCGAGAATCTCTATTTCATCGGGCGGAATCGCGTATTTCTGCACCATTTTTTTTTTGTGAAGCGGTAGGCATCCTTCATCTGCTGCGGCATGTCCTTGGCGCAGGCGTAAAGGTCGTCGATATCTTTCGGCGTGTCATAGCCCTGGAAGGAGATAATGAATTTCTTCCGCCCGCCTTCCTCGCGCGCATAGACGGCTGCAAAAAGTCCGTTCGCAGTCAGTCTGGATTCGCGGTTGGTGGAATAGGCGCGCTTCCAGCCGCGCGGGATTTCGTAGGTCGCCTTGTCCTCGAGCGTATCCTGCGCAATCGCCATGCGCTCTTGTATTTCTTTGGGGGTAAAATTGCCGATTTCCATGCGTAACACATTATACGCGATACGGGGATAATCGCAAAGAAAGGGCAGCAAGACGTTGATTCAGCAAGAAAGGCTGTTAGCCGGAAATGGCGCGTTTCAAGACTTCGGCATCGTCGCGCATCGCGGCATCGGTCGCGATAAGTTCTTCGATTTTGCGCACGCCGTGGATGATGGTGGTGTGGTCGCGCCCACCGAATTTGCGGCCGATTTCGGGCAGCGAATGGGTGGTGAGCTGCTTGCACAGGTACATGGCCATCTGGCGAGGGCGAGCGACGGGGCGCGCACGGCGCGGCGAATGCATGTCAGCCATGCGGATGCCGTAGTGCTCGGCGACTTTTTTCTGGATGTCCTCGATGGTCAGGCGGCGGTCGTTGGCGCGCAGGACATCGGCCAGTAAATCCATCGCGGCCTCGACCGTCACGGGGCGGTTCACAAGCTCCGCATGGGCGATGAGGCGGTTGAGAGCGCCTTCGATCTCGCGCACGTTCGAGGTGATTTTCTGGGCGAGGAACTCAAGCACGTCCTGCGGCAGGTCGCGCTTCATCTGCGCGCATTTCGACTGCAAAATGCCAAGGCGCAGTTCATAGGTCGTCGGGTGCATCGCGGCGACAAGACCCATCGACAGGCGCGAGCGCAGGCGCTCTTCGATGCCGTCGAAATCGGCGGGGCTCTGGTCGGCGGAAACGATGATTTGTTTGCCCTGGTCGATCAGCGCATTGAACGTGTGGAAAAATTCTTCCTGCGTCGAGGGTTTACCGCAAATAAACTGGATATCGTCAATCATCAGCACATCGACCGCGCGGAATTTTGCCTTGAACGCCATGGTGTCGTGGAAGCGCAGCGCATGCACGAATTCGTACATGAATTTTTCAGCCGACATGTAGACGACCTTGCGCGCTGGCGTGGCGCTGCGCACGGCATGGGCGATGGAATGCATCAGGTGCGTTTTGCCAAGCCCGACGCCGCCCTGCAGGAACAAAGGATTGAAGGTGACGCGTTCGTTCTCGGCAATCTTGCGCGCGGCGGCATAGGCGAACTCGTTCGGCGCGCCCGTCACAAAATTATCAAAGGTGTAACGTGCATCGAGCGGCGAGGAAAGCTGGTCGCCCTCGGCGGTTTTGCCCTTATTCTCGTTTGCAGTCGCCAGTTTTTCAAAAGGCTCGGATTTCGCTTCAGTAGGGGCGGCTGTTTGCTTGCTGCCGGCGGCAATCGCGATATCAACGCGGCTCAGTGGGCCGTAATGCTGCGCCCAGAGGCCGCGAATGCGGTCGGCGTAATGCGTCTTGACCCAGTCGCGGATGAAGCGTGTGGGCACGCTGAGCGACAACAGCCCGCCAGCGCAGGCGACAGGCTCGATGGGCATGATCCAGCTGCGGAACGCGGTTTCGCCGAATTCTTTTTGCAACAGCGATTTCACTTGAGCAAAACGCGTGGCGAGCGTGGAGCGGGAATCGCTTTCGGCATGGGTATCAATCGCTGAAGCATTCCCGTTATCAAACATCCGACACACCCTTTAATAAAAAAATCCGGTCAAAAATATCGCCTCGGCCAAAACCAGCCCACAATGCCTGCGCCTGTTTATAAAAGAAGGCTGTTAGACGATTCTGCTGGCTCTTTGCCTCAGGTATCATCCGCAGTTTGCTGAAAAACCAAGATATTCCGCCGTGTTTCAACGCTTCGATGTATTTTGCAAATGATGAAGTGATGCAACCTTAGCGAGGAGCAAAATGAGTCGCAAGCGGCAATTGTGGATAACAGTAAAAAAGAAAGAAACGTATCCAAATTGGAACTTTTTAGTCCGATATTTTCTCTTGAAAAATGCGCGTGAATCGGCGCGCAAATTTTTTTTACACATGAAATTTTTCCGGCGATTCATTTTGTGATTCATGTTGCAAAAACAAAAACGCCGCACAATCCGTGCGGCGTCTATGTGTTGTATGATTCCCTTAAGGGAATACTATTTCTTGAGCGCCTTGATGCGGGTCGAGAGGCGCGAGAGTTTGCGCGCGGCGTTTTTCTTGGAGATGATGTTCTTACCCGCAGTGCGGTGGATGCTCGGCTGTGCGGCCTTCAAAGCTTCCTGCGCTTTTTTCGAATCGCCGGACTTGATGGCTTCCTCGATCTTGCGGATACCACCGCGCATTTCGGAGACGCGCGACTTGTTATAGGTGGCGCGGCGTGCGTTGCGGCGGATGCGTTTCTTGGCTGACTTGTGAATGGCCATAGTAGATGTATCTCTTTCTTCGTTTTCAGTCGGTTGGGGGCTGCCGGAATCACCATGTTATGGCTTCGGCGCCTTTGGACTTGACGTTTTTAAAGGGGTTTACCCCTAAAGTCAACAAACTTGTGGATAAGTGCAAGTTGTTGATTTATTTGTCTTTAAATGCCGCCGGACGCTTCTCCGCAAAGGCCTGCATGCCCTCTTTCTGGTCTTCCGTCGCAAAAGTGGCATGGAACATCCGCCGCTCGAAACGCAGGCCCTCGGAAAGGGTGGTCTCGAAAGCGTGGTTTACAGATTCCTTGGCCATCATCACCACAGGCTGGGAAAAGCCCGCAATTTTGTCGGCGGTCGCAAAAACATCGTCCATCAGCGTGGCAGCCGGCACGACGCGGGCGACAAGCCCTGCGCGCTCGGCTTCAACCGCGTCCATCATGCGCCCTGTGAGGCACAGCTCCATCGCCTTCGCCTTGCCGACAGAGCGCGTCAGGCGCTGCGTGCCGCCAGCACCGGGGATGGTGCCGATGGTGATTTCGGGCTGGCTGAATTTCGCGGTGTCTGCTGCGATGATGAAATCGCACATCATCGCAAGCTCGCAACCGCCGCCAAGGCAATACCCTGTCACCGCCGCAATCACCGGCTTGCGGCAGCGCGCAATGCGCTCCCAGTTTTTGGTGATGAAGTCTTCTTTATAGACATCCATGAAAGTTTTCGGCGCCATTTCTTTAATATCGGCACCGGCGGCGAAGGCTTTTTCGCTGCCGGTCACCACAATCACGGCGATGGCGGGGTTGCTCTCGAAAGCCTCGACGGCTTGAGTCACTTCATCCATCAGTGCCTGACACAGCGCATTCAGCGCCTTCGGGCGGTTGAGGGTGATAACCCCGGTTTTTTTATTGGTCGATGTCAGGATGTGTTCAAAAGGCATGTCGCTATTCTCCATCAGTGCGAGGCGGGACATTTTGTTCTCCTTCAGCGGGTGCTTCTTGCGGGGCTGCGGGTGTGCGGCGGAACGTGACGGTTGTGGTGCCGTTAAAAAATATTGCCATCTCCAGCCTGTCGCCTGCGTCGTTGACATAGACATCACGCACGGCAGGGTCGGCCAGTTTCCAGCCTTGCGCGCGCAGCTGCCCGTCGTAATAGGTGCGCGCCTGCTTGTCGTTGCCACCGCCCGAGAAACTGGTCTGGTTCGGGTTCGCGAGTTTCTCGGGATCTTTCTTGTCGGCGGGCTGCGGCATTTCCTGCAGCCCCTGCATCACGGGAATATCTGTCAGCACCGCCGAATGCGGCGTTTCGTCTTTCTTGCCGTATTTTGAGGTATAGGCATTCGCGGGCGAAGCCGACAGCGCGAGAAGAAGAGCGAGGGGGATGAAATATTGCATGGCTGTTTTTACCTCATTTCTGCTTTTGGGGGCAATAGAATGTTGACCGCGCGGCTTGTGTTATGCGCTTCACACCGCCGGTCTTTTTGATATTGCAGGCGCAGCCCTTGCATTTTTCGCCTTCCTTGCCGTAAACCGCCCATTGGTGCTGGAAATACCCCAGCTCGCCATCGGCCTGCACGTAATCGCGCAAGGAACTGCCGCCTGCCTTGATCGCCTGTTTCAAAACGATGCGGATGCAATCCACTATTTTTCCGATTTCGTCTTTTTTCAGGGTACCCGCGCGGCGCTTCGGGCCGATACCCGCCATGAACAGCGCCTCCGCCGCATAAATATTCCCGACACCCACCACTACGCGCTGGTCCATGATAGCGACTTTGATGGAAACTTTTTTTCCCTTCAGTTTTTGCGCGAGATATTCGGTGCTGAATTTTTTATCCAGCGGCTCGGGGCCGAGATGCTTGAAAAATTTGTGGGCATCAAGATCATCCGTGCGCGCAAGGTCGACAAGTCCGAACCGACGCGCATCGTTGAAAACCACGCGCGTGCCGTCCTGCATGCCGATAATCATGTGGTCGTGTTTCACGGAAGCGTATTCTTCGCTCTCGCCCCAAATCACCATGCGCCCCGACATGCCAAGATGGATGATAACGGTGTCGGCGGTGCTGAGATTCACAAGTATGTATTTCGCGCGGCGCGAAATGGTTTCGACGCGCGCGCCCGCGATGGAGGGCAGCGCAGCGGGGAAGGGGATACGCAGGTTCTTGCGCGTGATGTCGACCCGTGCGATTTTAACGCCGGTCAACGCTTTCGACAGGCCACGGCAGACGGTTTCGACTTCGGGAAGTTCAGGCATGGCCTAGAATCGCGCGCTTGTTGATGCTGCCGCGATTATAGGCGTTTTCAGCCCAGTTTGGAAACAACGGGTGCGGCGCGCCCGGGAGTGGCGCCCACAGGTCCTTTGAACGCCGCCGACGTTTGG
Organism: Alphaproteobacteria bacterium; assembly: GCA_043759865.1. GTDB lineage: Bacteria > Pseudomonadota > Alphaproteobacteria > Micavibrionales > UBA2020 > JAPWJZ01. Next base: position 19,947 of record JAYUPV010000011.1, read on the forward strand.
GCGCTGCGCTTTCCTTCAAGGTAAGTCATGGTCTTGTCGTCCTCGAAGGTGTCGGCCATGGCGATGGCTTTGTCGTCAACTTTCGCGCCGTATTTGTCGATGGCGGTTTCGATGATGCGCATGAACTGCGCCCTTTCCACCGGTCTCACATCGTCCTGGTTCATGCCCTTGACGGTTTTCGACAGCAGGCTTTCGCCCTGCTGGTTGACGGCGTTCGGGTTTGCGCCAGCCGCCAGCAATACATCGGCGTTCGCTGCCTCCCCGTGCACACCCGACGACATGACGGCGGTATTTCCCGCCTTGTTGCGGGTCTCGAGGTCTTTGGGGTCGATAATCGCGACCACGGCCTTCAGCATTTCGGTGTTGGAGCTTGCGGCGATGACATGCAAAACGCTGTCCTCGTTATGCCCTTGTTTATAGAACAGCTGCTTCGGGTCTTTCTGCAATGCCTGCACGACCAGCTCGGTCTGCCCGTTCTCGACATAGTTCCAGATGCCTTGCTGCGTCGTACCGGTCATGAATGTGGACATGGGAGCCCTTTGTGCTGGTGAGGATGTTCGACAACCTATTGTTTGCCATAATGGTTAATTCACAGTTAAATCCGGCCCCAGAATCGCAACAAAAGAAGCATTTTCAGCTAAAATCATGAACTTATTGTCTTTTTAATTGAACAGATGCTCTTTCCTTTGACATTCAAGCCACCATCCTATATCCATAATTCTCGCAAATCAGGCTTTTGGAGAAAATGAACCCATGACGCAAGACCAGCCGGCCCGCGAAGACATTATCTGGCGCGACTATATGAAGGCGCAGCCCTATGACGTGCAGGCCGAAACCGCTTTCGTGATGGCGGAACAGGGCGAGCTGTGGCGCGTGAAGCAGTTGCTCGATATGGGCGTGCAGGTCGACAGCGAAGGCGCGGTGCGCCCCTCGGCCCCCAATATGTCGCTGCTGCACATCGCGGTCGAGAAGGGGCAGCATGCCCTTGCGACCGAGCTGTTGAAGCGTGGCGCGGATGCGAACCTGCCCGACGAAGTCACCGAATACCCGCTGAACAAAGCCGTGCGCCGCAGCGACAAGGCGATGATCTCGCTGCTGCTGCACTATCAGGCAAGCCCGACGAACCGCAATGAATTCGGCGACACCGCCCTG
>JAYUPV010000012.1:0-11065 GCA_043759865.1 Alphaproteobacteria bacterium
ATACGCTGCACACCTATACGCGCAAGGCCATCATACCGGCCAGCTATGCCGCTGTGTCGGTCATCAGCCAGTTCGCGCGCGACAGTATGGATTCGGAAAGCAGCCGCATCGCGGGCCTTGTGATGCTCCAGCAGGTGCTGGACGCCGCCGTGGAAGGCGATGTGAAAACCCGCAGCCTCGCCATGCAGGAAATCACCTCGCTTATCAAAGAGCATGCGTCGCTCGCCACCCGCACGCTTTACACCCAGATCACCGAGAAAAAAGAAAATATCTCGCCCACAGCCTACAGCGACTTCAAGCGGGTGTTCCGCGAAGCGAGCCTCAAGAACCTCGAAGCCGCGACCTCCGAAGCGATGCAGGAACAAAGCCGCCGCCGTACGGCGTAAAAGATACGCAACTAACAATAATTCTGGCACCAGAAGAAGCAGGCCGGGGGCGAAACCCCGGCCTTTTCTTGCGTGGGGCGGGGTTTTATTTTACGCAAAATAGCCGGTTCGAAATAGTTAAAGCCTTCTTAATGATTCCCCTTTATCCTTGATAGTGTATAGGTGAAAGGATTTTCGCATGCCTGTCCAGCCTTCCGACCTCGCCGTTCTCGTCCTTGACGACCATATGATCATCCGACAGGTGGTCGAGCAAAATTTGCGCAGCATGGGGTTCACGAATATCGACACCGCGTCGAATGTCGGCGAGGCGCAGGAAAAAATCGCGGCGAAACCCTACAACGTCATGTTCGTCGACTGGATACTGCCCGGCAAAAGCGGCTATTCGCTGATGCAGGAATGCCGCGAGGACCGCAAGTTCGACGACGTCGCCTTTGTCATGGTCACTTCTGAATCGGACGAGCGCCACATGATAGAAGCGCTGAAGGCGGGCGCGACGTCTTATATCATCAAGCCCGTCACCCAGAGCCTGTTCGTCGAGAAGGTGAACAAGGTGCTGGAATGGCTCGGCAAGCGGGCGGATAAAGCCAGCCAGAAAAGTGCGTAAGGGAAAGGCATGGAAATCATGGCTGAAATGCGGAGCGATATTTCGGGGGTGGTGGAAAGCACCGTCATCGAGACTTTCAACGGCATGCTCGGGCAGAATGTGGTGACGGCGGCGCTGCAGCGCACCGCAGTGCCCGGCCCCGCGCAAAAAGTTTACGCCTGCCTGCTGCTCGACCAGCAAAAGGGCGTTTCGGCCAATTTCTGCTTTACCTTCGACGACGACCTTCTTTCCCGCACCGCCGCCGCCTTCTATCCGAAGGGGCAGCTGGATGACCGCGCGGTGCGCGACGATATCGCCTGCGCTGTTGCCAATATCGTGGGCTCGAAGGTCAAGACCTGCCTTAACAAGCACGGCTATGACTTCCAGATGGCCATTCCTTTTGTCGCGGAACCGACGAATGTGCCGCATTTCACCCGCGACGATATCATCCATGTCCATTTCGCTTACGGCCCCACGGGCGGCAAGAACCGCGACGATGCCGTGGTGGTGAATTTCCTGCTGGAAGGCCATCGCGCCGGCAACTGCTGATTTTTTAGGAGTATTATTTCATGCAAACATTTTCGGCTAAATCGGACAAAGCGGGCCTCGACGCGGCACTTGCAAAAGCAAAGGCCATCGCGCCGCAGATATCCCTTTTGTTCGGTGCGCCCGGCTTTTTCAAAGACGCGCACGATGTCGAAAAAGCCTGTGCGGGCGCCGGCATAAGCGTCATCGGCTGCTCGACGGCGGGCGAGATTTCGGGCGAGGGGGTTTCCGACAACAGCTTTTCCCTTGTCGCCATGCATTTTGACGCGACCGACGTAAAAACCGCCGAAGCGCAGCTTAAATCGCCCGAGCAGTCGCGGCAGGCGGGTCAGGACATCGGCAAAAAACTCAATTCGCCGAAACTCTCGAGCATTTTCGTTCTTAGCCCCGGGCTTAACGTGAACGGCTCCGAATTCGCCAAGGGCATTTCCGACGCGGTCGGCAAAAACGTTATCATCACCGGCGGTCTTGCGGGCGACGGCACGACTTTCGCCAGCACCTTTACCCTGCTGAACGGCAAAGTGCATGGCGACTATGCCGTGGCTTTCGGGCTTTACGGCGACAAAGTAAAAGTCAAAAGCGGATCCAGGGGCGGCTGGAAACCCTTCGGCCCCATCCGGCGGGTGACCAAGGCGGTTTCCAACGTTCTATATGAACTCGATGGCAAGCCCGCGCTGAAGCTTTACAAAGAATATCTCGGCGACAAGGCGAAAGACCTGCCGTCGTCCGGCCTACTTTACCCGTTCGCGCTGCTGAGAGAGGAAGACCGTCAGGAAACCGGCATTATCCGCACCATTCTTGCCGTTGACGATAAGGCGGAGAGTCTTACTTTAGCAGGCGACATGCCGCAGGGCGGCCTTGTGCGCCTGATGCATGCCGACACCGACAGCCTTGTCGAAGGCGCGCGCGGCGCGGCGGAAGAAGCGAATGCCGGCCACCGCAAGGGCAACGCGGCAACGCTGCTTGTCTCCTGCGTCGGCCGTAAAATCATCATGGGCAGCGACGTGGAAGAGGAAGTGGAAGCGGTTATCGGCGAAATCGGCCGCAACTCCGTCTTTGCGGGGTTTTATTCCTATGGCGAGATTTGCCCCTTCTCGGAAACCGGCTTTTCCGAGCTGCATAACCAGACCATGACCATAACCCATATTTCGGAAGACCAGGCGGCCTGATGATCTCCAAGCGGCTGTCGCGGCTGTTACGCAAGCACTTCGCCATCGCGGAGGGCGAGGCCGCCCTTGCGCTGATGCAGCAGCACGCCGCAAGCGACGCCGCAATGCCGCCCGAGGCCCGCGCGGTGCTTTCTTCCTTCCCCAATTTTCTCGGCAGCATCGACGAAGGTTACCGCGAGTTCGACGACCGGCTGAAAATCGCCGTGCGCAACCTCGATATCAGCTCGGAAGAACTGAACGCCAGCAACCTCGCGCTCGAACGCCTCAACATCACGACCAATGCGATGATGGAAAGCCTCGGGCAGGCGCTGTTGTATTTCGACGCCGAGGGGCTTTGCTCGCCGGTGTTTTCGAAGGCGAGCCTGACCTTGCTCGAAGTCAACCCTTCCGGCAGGCATATCGCCGATGTTTTGAGGCTTGATGAAGCCGCGCGCGCCGATTTTGTGCCGCTGATTTCGCTGATGTTCGACACCGATTCAACCGCCCTCTCGTTTGACGACCTTATCGCGCTCGCGCCGAAATTTTATATGCATTCGCAAGGCCTGCAAATCGCGCTTTCCTACCGCGCCATGCAGGCGCCTTCGGGCGCGCTGATGGGCGTGCTGCTGGTCGCGACCGACATCACCCAGAAAATGCTGGCGCAGGAAAAACTGAAACAGAAGGAAGAACAGGTTTTGCGCACCCTGCGCATCGCGGGCAACCGCCCCAGCTTCGTGCACGCGCTGCGCAGCTTTCAGGCGGTTTTCACCACCATGGGCAATGCGGAATCGCTGTCCGATATCCGGCGCGACCTGCACACCATCAAGGGCATGGCGAATGTGTTTTACCTTTTCGACATGGCGAAAATGCTGCACGAAATAGAAGACCGCCTGCGCGGACTGCCGGAAAAAAACTGGCAGCCCGATTTCGCCGGGCTCTGCGCCGAATACCGCATCCGCCTCGACCTCGGGCTTGATTACGCGCGCTGGCTGGGACGCGAAATCTGGGGTATGGAATTCGAAAGCGGCGACGATATTATCAGCGTGCCCACCAGCCAGCTTGCCCGCTTTGCCGAAGAACTGCGCGGCATGACTTCAAGCGGCAAAACGCCGGACGAGATCGAGCATGCGTTTTTCGAGCGTGTCGGGTCGCAGACCGTCTATGACCTGCTTGGATTTTTCGAGACGCAGCTTTCTTATTTCGCCGAAACCGCAGGGCGGCAGATACGCATCATCCATGACAAGGGCGACGCGGTGCGCCTGTTTCCCGATTTTTACCGCGCGTTTTTCGATAGCCTCACGCATGTCGCGCGCAATATCATGGACCATGCGTATGAACCTGCCCCGTTGCGCACCATCCTCGGCAAGCCGCCCGAATTGCAGGTGCATATCCGCACCGCTTATGTTGATGGCGACCGCAGCCGCTTCCGGCTGGTAATTTCCGACGACGGGCAGGGCATATCGTTCGACAAGGTGACCAAGCGTCTGCGCCAGAAAAACCGGCAGGGTGCGCTCGAAGGCCGCAGCGAGCACGAGATTATCCAGCATATCTTCGACGAGGATTTCTCGACCCGCGAAGGAACCGACATGTATTCCGGACGTGGCATCGGCATGAACGTCATCAAGACCGAAGTCGAAAGGCTGGGCGGCACGTTGCGGGTCGATTCCGAAGAACGTGTCGGTACGGTGCTGACGGCCACGCTGCCCGTCCTCTGGCGCCGCCCGCCCCCGTGACCGACAACATGACGGACGGCGCGCAAAAATACCTTCTCCGCCTTTTCGCCGTGATGGGCGTTTTCATTGCAGCCGTCGCGCTTGTGAACTGGGTTATCAACCCGCTTGGCATCTATCGCCCGCCCGTCATTGCGGGCCTGAACGACACGCACCCTGCGGCACAGCTCTATGCGTTCATCCAGAAAGTCGAGACCGTCAAGCGGCTGAAGCCCGATGCCATTATTACCGGCACGTCGCGCGCTGAAATTTGCCTCGACCCGAAGCCGGAATTTTTTCCCGGCCTTGTGCCCTATAACTTCGCGCTTGCCGCCGCGAGCGTGAATGAGCAGCGCATGGCGCTCGAATTTGCGCAGGCCGTACATCCCTTGAAGCAGGCGGTCATCACGCTCGATTTTTTCGCCTTCGATGCGCGCAAGAAAGACACCCCCGCCTATGACGCCGCGCGGCTGTCTCACGAAGCCTTGTCGCCGGTGCGCGCCCTGCATGATACATACTTGCCGTTGCTGACGATTGACGCGCTTGACGCGTCATTCAAGCAGGTGAAGTTCAAGCGTACGCCGGAGCGTTTTTCGTACACCAAGGAAAACGGCGCGAAAGTGCCGAACGATTTCGACTACATCGCAAAAAAAGCGGGGGCGGGCTGGCCCTTCGGTCGCAGAAGATTCACCAATCCGGATGAAGGCACGGCGACACGCGCCCTCGGCAGCCGCGCGCTCGGGCATTTTCGCGCCATGATTGACTTCGCCTACAAGAACAATATCGACGCGCGTTTTGTGATTTTGCCGCTGCACCGCACCTATTTCGACATGCTGCGCACGACAGGCCAGGACGATTTTGCCAAGAAGTGGGAACAGATGCTGCGGCGCATTTTGCGCAAGGCGGGCGAGGATGCGGGCAGGCCGCCCTTCCACCTTTGGGATATGTCCGACCGCAGGGCGTATTCCGGGGAAACCGTGCCGGCGGCTGGCGACCGCGAAACAGAAATGAAATGGTTCTGGGACCCCGGTCATTGCAAGGCGGCGCTTGGCGATATTGTGTTGCGGCAGGTGCTGTCACCCCTTGCGAGTCGCTCGCAGGAAAACGGTGAAAAAACCGAGGCCCCCTAATTATTTTGTGCGGTGCTTTCATGCTTGAATCACAAGCGTTTGGGCATTCATGTACCGCAGGCGGAACATAGCACCGTAACATTTAAGCCACTGATAAACTGGTATAATGGTCTATCAACAGAAAGGACATCAAGTACCATGTATACGCGCATTTTATCTGTCGCAGCCATCGCGCTGCTGGGTCTGGGATTAACCGTTTCGTCGCCTTCTTTCGCCGAGGATGCTGCGCCTGCCGCTGCCGCCGAAGCTGTGGCCGCGCCTGCTGCTGACGGTGCAGCTGCAGTGCCCGCTGCCGACACCGCTGCCGAGCCTGCGCCTGCCGCCACCGAAGAGAAAAAGGACGGCGAGGAAGCCAAAAAAGACGGCGAAGAGAAAAAAGACGGAGAAGCTGCTGCTCCTCCTGCCGAAGAGAAAAAAGAATAACCTTTACAGGCATTGTTCTACGCACGACAAGAGGCCCCTTAAAAAAGGGTCTCTTTTTCGTCTTCTATACCCCTGATTTATCGAGTATATTGGCGACAACCTTTCCTTAAGGCAAACAGGGCATAGTGTATGGGCAGGAGAACGCCATGAGCAGCAATTTCAACAAGACCCGCATCAAGTCCGGCACAACCCTCGACCTGTCCAAACTCGATCCCGACGAAACTTTCGGCTGGGACAAGGAGGACGGCAAAAAGCAGACCCTCGCTAACCTCGCGCGCATCGCCGAGCTGCAGGACCTGATGTACAACGAGGGCAAGCACAGCCTGCTGCTGCTGTTCCAGGCGACCGACACGGGCGGCAAGGATGGTGTGGTGAAAACCGTTGGCGGCGCGATGAACCCTGCAGGCGTCGATGTCACCAGCTTCAAGGCCCCGACCAAAGAAGAACTCGCCCACGATTTTATGTGGCGCATCGACAACGCCGCGCCGAAAAAGCCGGGCATTGTCTCCATCTATAACCGCTCGCAATACGAAGATGTGGGCATCGTGCGCGTGCACAACATTGTGCCGGAAAGCGTCTGGCGTCCGCGCTTTGACATTATCAAGAAATGGGAACACAACCTTTCCCAACCCTCGAAGGAAATTCCGGGCGGCGTGCATATCCTCAAGTTCTACCTGCTCATCGACAAGGACGAGCAATGGCAAAGGTTGATGGACCGCGTGGCCGACCCCACCAAGCACTACAAGGTGAAAGAAGGCGACTTCAAGGAGCGCGCCCATTGGGACGACTATATGAAGGCGTTTTCCGAGGCGATCTCGCTTACCTCGACCGACGAAGCGCCGTGGTTCGTTATTCCTGCGAACAAGAAATGGATGCGCGACCTTATCATTTCGCAAATCGTGGTCGATCAGCTCGAAGCTCTCAAAATGAAATACCCGCCGCCCGATGTCGAAATCGACGTGCTGAAGGCGAAATACTTCCCCGACGGCAAAAACGAACTGGCAGCAGCGAAGCCCGAGCCGAAAGAGTCAAAGACCAAGGCCGATTTTAAAAATCCGAAAGTGAAGTAAGATGGCATCAACCGTCAATACCGGCCTTGTGCGTGTGGGCGTGCTGCTCAGCATCGTCTGGGTTATCTTCATCGCGGGGTTTGTGATGATGGAAGGCCAGCGTCGCAACGGCCTTTGCGCGGCGGCCCCCCAATACGGTTATTGCCGACATATATTCTGGGCGTGGGAAACGCCGCCCGGCGCGGAACTGACTGCCGCGCAGCAGCAAGAACCGCCCGAGGAACAACTGAAGCGCGTGCTCATCAAAAAACTCGCGCAAGCCATCGACAACGTCAAGCAGCGCGAATTCCGCCTGCAACCCGGCCGCATCCTGTTCGCCCTGTTCGGCCCGCTCGCGCTCTGCTGGTCGCTCGGCTACGGCGTCGCGTGGTGCGCGGCGGGGTTCAAGCCGAAGAAGTGACACGCGCCTGCCACCCTTGAAATACCACCCCAAATAAGCGAATTATGAAAAACTTATAGGCATTTTGACAAATGCTATTCCCTGCCGTATCTTGTCGGCTTGTTCATTTAGGGAAAAAGACACCATGCTGAAGTGGCTGCGCAATACTGTCGACAAGTTCAACCAGGTCGTGACCGAGGGCAACTACCGCATGCCGCCGATGACATGGGGACGGCTTATCACGGGCATCAAGCCGAGCCTGCAGCTGCCGGCAACGTCGGAAGTCGCGGTCGGCACGACCATGATCGACACCAGCAAGATGCTCGGCGAAAAATTCCTCTGGGCTTTCGCGGTCGCGGCGCTCACGGTCAGCGCGCTGAAATGGGCGGCAATCGGTTTCGGCGTGGTGGGCGTCGGCGTCTATACGGCGGAATATATCCGCGCCAAGAAATCGCGCGGCGATGTGATGAAGGAAATCAACTTCGCCGGCCAGCGCGTGGAAGGCACGCGCGCCGATCTCTATCGCCTGCATAACGCGCAGCTGCGCATCATGAACATTTCCGACTCTCTCGGCACGTCCACCTCCATGACCACGGCGGAGGCGATAGCCAAGGTTCTTGAAACCGTGAAAGACGAACGCGCGCGCGTGAAGGTGCTCGATCAAGGGCGCTATAAGGCAAGCGAAACTGTTTACGGCTTTACCGAGCCCGACTTCCGCCTGCTGGTCGATGAAACGCCGGAATTCGAGGACAAGAGCGCCATTAAAATCGACGGCCTCAGCCTGAAACCCGCCTGGGATTCAAAACGCGTCAGCGCCGACGAAATGGTCGAGCGCCTTGCCGTGCTGGAAGAATCCCTGCCCGCAGATTTGCAGGCGAAGCTGAAAGAGCGCCTTGCCACAGGAAAACCCGCTGAAGCAAAGCCAGCCGCCGCAGCGCCGCAATGACACTTTCCAAACTTGACAATGACCTGATCGAGGGCGTGAAGCGCCGCGATTCCACCGTGATGAAAAACGCGCTTGATAAAGGCGCGAACCCGGATGCCGTGGAAGATGTCACGGGGCGCACCGCGCTTTATTACGCCGCCTCGCTCGATATGTCGAATTTCGCGCGCGGCCGGATGGTATCGGAATTGCTGGCAAAGGGCGCCGACCCGAACAAGGGTGATGCCGAAGGGCTGACCCCGCTGCATGTCGCCACGCGCCGCGTGGGTTGGGACACGATGGACACGCTGCTGGAAAAAGGCGCAGACATCAACGCCCGCGCCAAAAACGGCGCGACGCCACTTCATATCGCCGCTGCTGTCGCGCTTGGAAATGGCAAGACCCAAACCATGGAGCGGCTTATCGACAAAGGGGCGAACAGCCTGATCCGCGATGAAGCGGACAAAACGCCGCTTGATTGCTCCCGCGACCGCGCGGGTTTTTCGAATTTTTACGCCACGGTCATCGAATTCCTCGATGTCTGGGAAAAGTTAAAGCCTGAATCCCGCCGTCACGAAGAATTCACCGCCGCCAACAAAACCGCGCACAACAAGGCAGCTCTCGAAGCGCAGGAACGCATGCGGGCCAGCGCGAAGAAATTCAAACTGAAGCCCTAAGTAGTGCGGCATAAAAAAAGTCCCCTCTGTTGCCAGAGGGGACTTTTTTTTGCGCGAGAATTAGGGTGTCGGCGGCTTCGAGCGTTTTTGTTCGATTTTCTTTTCGACTTTATCGGCGATGTCGGCGAGGGCGGCACCGGCGCGTTCGGCTTTTTCCTGCGCGTTGACAAGTGCGCCCGAAGCGGCGTCGGTCAGTTCTTCTTTCGCTTTTTCATCGCCCTTCAGCGCGGCGGAGGCTTTCTTGAAAAAGGAGATGCCTTTTTTCAGGCCGTCTCTGGCTGCGTTCTTCAGTTCCATGGTACTGTCGATGTTTATGCCTTTCATGCCATCGGCGAGGTCTTTCAGAGGATCTTTCTTTGCGGGTTCGGACATGCGGGTTTCCTTCCTGTGCGGGGTTCGTTTTGACACGTTTTTTGTTGGCTGTTTTATCTTAGGGCAAATGGCCCATCTGTCAAATAAACGGGCCATATTTATATTATGAAAATCATATACTTAACCCCTGAAATTGACATATGCGGGTGATTGCCGCTAGTGTGGGGTACATAGGTAATCAACAGCACAAGGACGACCTTTTTTGAAGTTTATAAAAGACCTTCTGAAACGCAAAGCCGCCCCCCGGCCCGATCCCGTCATTCTTGCAACCGTGCCCACGCTCGTTGAGACAGCGGTGGAGGAAAAGCCGGGCTTTATCGGCAAATGGAAAGACAAGCTGTTTGGCAAAAAGGGAGACGCGCCGAAGGAAGAAGCGGGCGACAACCTTTTCACGCTCGAGAGCATGAAACAAAAACTCTCCGAACTGGTCGATTCAAAAAACGGCAGCCACAAGCGCAATATCGTGCTTATCGTCGCGGGCGGCGGCCTTGCCGTTGCCGGCATGGCGGCAGACCTTATGTTTCTCGGCGGCATCGGCACGACAGCGGTGCTGGGCATGATGTACAGCGACTACCGCAACAAGCAGCACATCGAGAAAATCAGCGCAGAGCTTTCTAAGATAGACACAAAAATCGACGAGATGAAAAAGACCCGGCAGCCCGTGCCCGATTACGCCCCCGCGCTTTCGGCCGTCAAAAGCAGCATCGAGGATTTTCAGGCCTCGGCGCAAAAAGTGCCGCCGGAAGTGGCCGAGGAACTGAGCCGTCTTAAAAATCAGGTCACCGCTTTGCAGGGCAAAATCGCGCCTGCGAATGATGATAAATCCGCCAAGCCTGTCGTGCCTGCGGTGGGTTGATTCTCGCGCTGGAACTATCTTTCGCGCAGGTGAAATTTTATTGCGTGATAGGCGAATTTTCTTCCATTCCCTAGGGAGTTGCTTGGGTTTTTCAGACTCGAAAAACGCTTGACTTTCCATAAGCGTAAACTGTATTGTATCACCAGAATAATCCGGCATATATCATATATTACGGCAACCAATTAACAATGGAGCTGATTCAGATGGCCCCCCACGACGGACCCCACGACGACCTCATTTACAACCCCGACCGCCAGCCGCTGATCCGCAGCGATTACCGCCCGTCGGAATACCGCATCCCCAAGGCCAATCTTTATATCAACCTCGATGAAACAGACACCAGCGTGCGCAACCGCATGACAGTCGAGCGCAACCCCGCTGTCGCAGCCCTCGGCGGCCCGCTGATGCTGGATGGCGAAGACCTGAAACTGAAAAGCATCAAAATTCTCGAGAACGGCACATGGCGCGCCCTCGACCGTCAGGAATTTACGGTCACGAAAGACCATCTTATCATCAAGCGCCCGCCCGCGGGCACGTTCGAGCTTGAAATCGAAAACGGCATCAACCCGACCGCGAACACGAAACTGTCGGGCATTTATACTTCTGGCGGGGGCATCATTTCATCGCAGAACGAGGCGCAGGGCTTCCGCCGCATCGCCTACTTCCTCGACCGCCCCGACAACCTGACGGTTTTCGACACGACGGTCGAAGCCGACAAGGCGAAATACCCGATCATCCTGTCGAACGGCAACGGCGACTATAAAGCCACCACCGATCTCGGCAACGGCCGCCACGCGCTCGAATGGAAAGACCCGTGGCCGAAGCCCAGCTACCTGCACGCGGTCGTCGCTGGCGACCTGAAGG
>JAYUPV010000013.1:0-2430 GCA_043759865.1 Alphaproteobacteria bacterium
GAATCCCCGCGCCTTTTGCTGATGAGCGCCGGCGAAAGCCACCCGCGCGGCATCGCCAACAGCTCGGGCCAGGTCGGCCGCAACTTCATGGATCACCCCGCCATCGCCTGCCGGCTCGTTCTGCCGCAGCCTGTGTGGCCGGGGCGCGGGCCCTCCGGCATATCCGGCAGCCATGATTTTCGCGATGGGGCTTTCCGCAAAGAGCATTCCGGCTGGCTGTTGCGGATAAAAAACAATTCGCACCTGCACGAAATCACCGACCGCCTGATGGCGCAGGGTATCGAGCCGCCGCTGCTTGATGCGGCGATCAGGGACGCTGTCAGCCGCGAAGTTGAAATTGAAGCCAGCCTCGAGCAGCTGGCAGACCCAATAAACGGCATTACCCTCGACTGGGGAAACCGCGATAGTGCGGGACAACCCCGCATCCGCCACTATTATTCTCTTGGCGAGTACGAGAAAAGGGGATTTGCACATATCCGTGAAACGTTCGAGCGCATTGCCCGGCGACTGAAGGCGAAGATGCTCTATGTCCGGGGACCTTTTACCGAACATCACCAGTTGGGCATGGCTGTCATGGGCAAAGATCCGAAATCATCGGTCGTGGATCCCGTCTGCCGGTCTCACGATCACCGAAACCTGTTTGTTATCGGCTCCGCTGTCTTCCCTTCGGGAGGCTGCGCCAATCCGACAATTACTATTGCCGCGCTCGCGCTGCGCACCGCGCATGAAATCGCAAAGCAACTAAAAGGTTGAAACGGGTTTTCTATGGCAATGTCAGTGGCCAGGCCCTGTAATACCTGTAATAATAGTCTATTTTTTCTTTCCAGAACCTTTAAAGGGGCGCGGCTTCTCTATGTCGTTTTGCCTATGTCGGTTTGGTTTTGTGATGCCGGAAGCCGAAATGCTGTTTGTGCTTGAGCCTGTATTCCTGCCGAGCGGCCCATTCTTTGGCCTGTGTTTTCGGAGAAAATATGCATTCTTGGGGAGTAAGGCCTTTGAGCAGGATTCGAGCCCTGTACTCGACGGCGACCTTGCCGGTTGCCTTGATGTTTCGAAGGCCACTGCCCCTGTAGCCTTAGCTATAGTGAAGGCTGCAGCTAAGTCCTTGAAAAGATGGTGCCGACGGAGAGGATTGAACTCCCGACCTTCGGTTTACAAAACCGCTGCACTACCGCTGTGCTACGTCGGCATCTCTAAAAGTGAATCACATATACAGAATATACGTAATTACTTAAAAATACTCTCTTTTTATAGGGAGCGTTTACAATTTTCTCAAGCAGAATCGTGTAGTGTTTGAAGATACGCGCCCCCGACGGATGGCGGGATTGAAAGCCTAGGCGCAGAGGCGATATGTGTTTAGTATATCAGGATGATACCAAGGGGGCCGGTGTTCTGCCGGCAAGTGGGTTAAGGGATGTCGCAGCAGAAAAGTCCGCACGAAGACTTTATCATGTTTTTCATGGTCTGCTTTATCGTGGGCGGCCTGGCCTGGGTTATCTGGCATTTCTTCAGCGTGCAACTGACATGGTTCGTGCAGCAGGTCCGCATTGCCGAGCTTTATCTTGTGAAGGTGCTGTTCGGCGACAATACCTCGATTTACGATGCCGAGCTTGGCAAGCAGATCGCGGGATCGTGGCGCAAATTCCTCAAAAAAGCCCCGGCCGAAGACATCACGCCCCGCGACATCAAGGCCATGACCATGGTCGCGGTCATCCCGCTCAAGCTCGTGTTCCTCGCCCTTATGGGCGTCATGACGGTGTTCGTCATCTTCCGCGGCCCCGGCACGCAGTACCGCCGCCGCATGAACCTTGAAACGCTGATGCAGGAACAGGCGAAATCTTTTCCCGCCATACAGCCCTTCCTGAAATTCGATCCGCGCAAGCTGCCGCAGCGCTCCCCCGGCCAGCCCGTGCCGGAACAACTGCCGTTGTTCTCGGAGTCTCTGTCGCCGGAAGAGTGGATGACCTATAATCAGGTCAAGTGGTCGGGCGGCCAGCTCGATTATAACGCCGCCTGGGTCGCGCTTGAAAAACAGCTTGGCCGGCGCTGGAACGGCCCCGAAAACCTGCCGATCCACATGCAGGGCATTTACGCCGCCTGTGCGCTCAAGCATATCCGCAAGCGCAAGGACTGCGAAGCGATCCTCAACATGATGTCCGAGAGCTGGAGCGGCGACAAAGGTTTCCGCCCCTCGGCCAAGCTGAAACAAAAAATCCGCGCGGTTATCAAGAACCCCAAGATGGGCGGCAAGCTCCAGCCCTTCGCCGACCAGCACGCTTTCGAGACCACCGCCCTGCTGCGCTGCCTGCAGCGCGCGCGGGAGGAGGGCGGCGTCATGGCACCCGCCGAATTCCTGTGGATGCGCGGCCACGACCGCAACCTTTGGTATCCGCTCAACAACCTCGGCCGCAAATCGTATTGCGCCGAAGC
>JAYUPV010000014.1:0-3374 GCA_043759865.1 Alphaproteobacteria bacterium
GGTAGAGCGGAAAATTTTCGGGCGCGAATTCCATGCGGCGGCGATCCTTTGCTTTGTTCGACGTTCAGTATCAACATCTTACCATTTTTTACATAATGCGACAAGTTACGCAGGTGACTGATAAGGGGTTATGAATAAAGGATAATTTAAACCCGAATGTCATTCCGAGTGTCGCGAAGAACCTCCCTTCCTGCCGCAGCCAAGGGTGATTCTTCGGCGGAAAACGCCTCAGAATGACAAAAACAAATTCAATTTCTGAAACATTTTGAAACAAAAACAAAATAGTTTCAGAAATTTTTCCGCACGCATCACGCTGAAGAAAAAAAGCAAATGCCTGTAACGTTTCAGGCGTTACAAAAATTGTTGTTGAAGATTGAGTACATCTTTGGGAAAATATTATCAGGCTCAAGAAGTGCGAACGGGCCTCATCCCAAAATTTCCGGTTTAATCTCTCCCGAAAAACGGGAGCGCGGAAATTCTATCTTTCGCGCATCGCGGTTTGCGATGCCTTGATGAAGGGCTTGAGCAGGTATTTCATGATGGTTTTTTTGCCGGTCACGACATCGACGGTCGCCTGCATGCCGGGCATGATTTTCAGTTCCTTGCCGTCTTTTATGACCGAGGTCTTGGTCGTCTCGACGCGGATGCGGTAAAAGCTTTCGCCTTTTTCGTTCATGATGCTGTCGGGGCTGACCTCGACCACCTGACCTTCGAGCGAGCCGAAGACGGAGAAGTCGAAGGCCGTGAGGCGCACGATGGCAGGCTGGCCGTTGTGGATGAAGGCGATGTCGCGCGGCAACAGCTTGGCCTCGACCAGCAGCTTGTCGTCGAGCGGCACGATTTCAAGGATGGTTTCGCCGGGGCGCACCACGCCGCCGACGGTGGTGACTTTCAGGTCTTTGACCGTGCCACGGTCTTTCGCCTTTATCTCTGTGCGTTCGCTGCGGTCTTGGTAAGCGGCGAGAGTTTGCTTGATGGAGTTGAGTTCAATGGTTTTACCGGCAAGTTCCTTTTGCGCGCTGGCGCGAAAATCGGTGGTCATGGTTTCAAGGCGGCTTTTCACTTCCTTCACTGCCGTCTGCGAGCGCGGCAGGGCAAGGCGCAGCCCGTTCAGCTCGGCGCTTTGCGAGGCGATGCGCTGTCTTACCTGCAGCAGTTCTTTTTTGTTGGCGGCTCCCTTGGCCACCATCGGTTCCACCATGTTGCGCTCGTCAATCGCGAGAGAGAGCATGGAGCCGGTGTCGGAAATGCGGCGCTGCAGCTCGGCCACTTCCTGTTCTTTCTGGCTCAGCTGGTCTTTCAACACAGTTTCCTGGTTGGTCAGCTGCTTGCGGTTTGCATCAAAGCTGTTTTGCTCGGCCAGCACGCTTTCGGGTGTGCCTTTTTTCACGTCGTCGGTGAAGGTCGGCGCGTCTTTGCCGTCGGCCTCGGCCTGCAAACGCTGGATAGAGGCGAGGATGCCGAGGTATTTCTGCATGGTCGCTTCGAAATCGGCGCGCGCCTGTATGTTGCGCATCCGCAAAATAACCTGCCCCGGTTCGACGAGGTCGCCTTCTTTGACCAGAAACTCGTCGATGATGCCGCCTTCGAGGTTCTGGATGGCGCGGACTTCGGAGGACGGAATGACCGTGCCTTCGCCGCGCGAAACTTCGTCAACCGTCGCGATATTCGCCCACAACAGAAAGAAACCGACAATGCCCGCGCAGACATACAGCAAAATATGGTCGCGCCACGCGATGCCATCGGCGGGGCCGAAATCGTCGTCGTATTTGCGCGTCAGATCAAGCTTGCGAAGGTCGTATTCGCTCATCTCCATGTTCTTGGCAGGTACCTGCGGCTTGGGGGCCATGCCGGGCGGCAACTGGATTCTCGGCGCGGGTTCAGTCATTGAGTCCTCCCGCGCTCGTAGCCGAGCTGTTGCCCGCCGCGCGATACGCGCCGGACTGGAGTTTCTGGATCACTTCGTCACGCGGGCCGGAAGCCACGACGCGGCCACGGTCCATCAAAATCAGTTTATCGACAAGGCCGAGAACGGCACTGCGGTGCGTGACCAGCAGCACTGTCTTGCCCTTGGAAAGTTCCTTCAAGTGCGTGTAGAGACGGCGCTCCGACCCCGGGTCGATGGAGGCGGTCGGTTCATCGAGCAGCAGAATGGGCGGGTCGTACAACAGCGCGCGGGCAATGGCGATGGACTGGCGCTGGCCGCCCGAAAGATTTTCGCCGCGCTCGCCGATTTGGGTATCAAGCCCCGCTTCGGAATCTCTCAAAAAGTTCATGACACCCGACATTTCGGCGGCGCGCAGCACGGCGCTGTCAGGAACAGACTCGTGCCCGAGGGTGATGTTTTCGCGCACCGTGCCGAAGAACAGGTAAGGCGTTTGCTGCACCACGCCGATATTGCGGCGCAAATCGGCGGGGTCGATCTGGCGCACGTCAACGCCGTCGATCTGCACCGAGCCTGCTTCGGGCTGGTAGAGGTTCAAGATGAGGCGTTCGAGCGTGGTCTTGCCCGAGCCGACAGCGCCGATAACGCCCACATGCCCGCCCGGCTCGACCGTGATGCTGACGGAATTGAGCGCGGGGGTTTTTTGTTTCGGGTAACGGAACACGACATCGCGGAATTCGATTGCGCCCTTCATGACGGGCATGGAGATGAACACTTGCCCACGGGGGCGTTCGACCGGCGCCTGCATCAGCTCGTCAAGGCGCACCAGCGCCTCTTTCGACTGCGACCATTTGGTCAGGATGCCCGCGATGCTGGCGACGGGCGCCATGCAGCGGCCGGACAAAATGACCGAGGCAATGAGCGCGCCCATGCTGAGTTTGTGGTCGGCGATAAGATAAGTGCCGAGCAAAATCATCAGCACCGAACAAATATTCGCCATGAACACGGCGAAGTTGACGCCGAAGGACGACACCGCCCGCGCCTTCACGCTGGTGCGGGAAGATTGTTCGGTCAGCTCCTCCCACTTGCGCTGCATGTGGCCTTCGGCCGCCTGCACTTTAATCGTTTCAAGACCGGAGAGGGTTTCAAAAATAAGGCTGCTCTTGTAGCCGCCTTCTTTCATGCTCTCCTTCACCGCCTTGTCGAGCGGGCCTTGCAGCAGGACGCCGACGCCCATGGCAAGCGGCACCAGCACTGCGGGAATGACCGCGACCGGCCCCGCGATCAGCCAGATAAGGAGGACGAACAACAAGATGAACGGGAAGTCGATGACCGCGAGCAGCGTGGCGGAGGCGAAGAAGTCGCGCAGTGTCTCGAATTCCCTGAGGTTCGCTGCATGCACCCCGACAGAGGGCGGGCGGGCCGACATTTTCATGGCGAGCATCTGCTCGAAAATGCGGGCGGAAATCATGTTGTCGGCTTTGCGGCC
>JAYUPV010000015.1:0-2540 GCA_043759865.1 Alphaproteobacteria bacterium
GAAGGCCTCGGCTCTGCCAACCGTAAAGCTGCGCCTGCGGCACATGCCGCCGCACCCGTTTCGGGCGGCGCGTCCGGCGTCGATCTCAGCTCCATGCCCGTTGAAGACGCCATCATGGCCATGTTCATGCTGATATCGGAAGACGCGCGCAATGACATGAAGGGCATGATGGAAGAAATGGAACAAACGCGCCTGAAAAAGGCAGCGCTGCGCGCGGCAGAAGAAACGCTCAAAGCGCAGCAGGCAAATCTCAGGGACGCCGCAAAAAAAGAATATCAGGCAGATAAACTGGCGAAGCTGCGCGAACAGCAGGCCGCGCTCGAGGCGAAGCAGCGGCGCATTCTGGCCGCCCTGAAGCGGCGGCACGACGAGGAAAAACAAAAAGCGGAGGAAGAGCGCGCCCGCGAAGCACGCGCCGCCCTCCGCCGCCAGCGCCGCGAGGAAGAACAGCGCGAACGCGAACAGCGCGCCGCCCTGCGCCAGCAGCGGCAGCAGGAACGTGAAGCCGAGGAACAGCGTGCTGCTCTTCGCCGCGCGCGCCACGAAGCTGCGACAGGCGGCGGGGAAAAAGACACGGATGAAACAACAACGTCGACAGCGCCGGCGACAGGCGCAAAACCTGTTGCAGCGTCACCCTGTCCCGCCAGCCCCCCGAACTGCCTGCACAAGCCCGTCGGCACTTTCCAGACCGTGACCCCGCCGAAAACAATCGGCCAGCTGGGCACGCAAACCGGCACGCAGGGCAGCGGCCTTGGTGCTTCTTCGACCGCCGCGACCACCAACAGGGCGGCGCCCGTACAACTGCCGCACAGTGCCCTGACGCCTTCCCCCGTCAAACCCGTCTCGCCGCTGCTGAAGCCGGGCATCGCTCCGGCGATGCACTGAGCCGCCATGCCGTTTTTTGCCGCCCTTATCGCCATGCTGGTATTTTTTAGCCCCGCTGCCGCCGCAGCGGGGCTTGACGCCATGCCGGTCGAGGAGGCGATTCCGTTTGTTTTCTCCCGCCTTTCGCAGGACGCGCAGGACGGGCTGGGCGATGTGATGGAAGAAATGGCCGAGGCCCGCCGCGTGAAAAAAGCGCGGCGCGACGCCCTTGGAAAACTGCAAATAGAAGTAAGAAGCATGCAGAACCAGTCCGCCAAGGATGCAAAGCAGCGGCGCATCGACCGCCTGCGCGCAAAAGTCGCGGACACCGAAAAACGCCAGCGCAAAGTGCTCGATATGCTGGAGCAGCGCCACGCCGCAGAACAGGCGAAACTGGCGCAGAAAAGGGACAGGCGCGCGCAGCAACACCGCAAAGCCGAAAAAGAACGCCAGAACGAAGAACGGGAACGGCTGAAGGAAATGGAGCGCGAAAAGGCCGGCCGCGAAGCAGACGCCGAAAAACAGCGCCGCCAGCAGGAAGACAGCGCCGAAAAACAAAGCGCCGACGACCGGGAAAGCAATCAAGAAAATATTCAGGATAGCGATTCAAAACCGGCGCAGAAAAAAACCTGCCCGTCCGCGCAACCGGATTGTCGCCGGCAATCGCGGCAAGGCGGTGGCGATTTCAACACCCGGCCGGCACCTAAAGGCCTCGGCGACGGGCAGAACAGCGGCGCGGGCTATCCGGCCACCACGCATCCCGAGCTTCTTCCCGCCCCGCCGATGGAGTTGTACAGGCCGAAGTAAACCACCCGCTGACCTCGCCCCTGCGAAAGCAGGGGTGGAAGGAAGTGGAATTTAACGCCTCGGGCGGCGGTCGGCATCCCACTTGTATTTTACGTTCTGGTCGATGTCGGCCATGCCGCGCACGCCTTCGTCGATGGCGGTCTTGATGCGGAAGTCGATGCGGCCGAGATGCGACAGGTCTTTTTTGTATTCGCCCTGCTGCAGCGTGACTTTCACCTTCAGGTCGAGGGTCGGCAGGATTTTCTTTTCAAAGAAATTGGTGAACATCGCGCGCTGGTCGCCGGTCACGGGCAGGGTCAGTTCATCGGCGCCGAGTTTTTTCGCGAGCTCCGCCATGCGGGTCACGCTCTCGGTCACGTTTTTGGTGACGCGTTCGTGGAACCATGTTTCATGCGTGTGATACCAGGTGGTGGCTGCCGCAAATTTGCGCGCCTCTTTCACCATTTCTTTCACAAGGTCAGGGCGGCCATAGGAAGCATGGCGGCGGAAAGCGTCGCTCAGCTCGATGGTGTCGATTTTTTTGCTGAAGCCTGAATTGTGACCGGTTTTTTTCATGGCGTGTTTCTTTCCTCTGGTTTTGAGGGCAGAGCATAATACGCGCCGAGTTTATGTCAATACGGGAAAAGTCAGGCAATAATATCCGGCAGCAGCATGCTTTCCAGCTTGGAAATGGAGTCCTTCAGGAACAGCTTGCGCTTTTTCAGGCGCTGCAGGCGGAGGAAGTCGACGGGGGTGGAATCGGCGAGCTGCTGAATAATGATGTCCAGATCGCGGTGCTCGGTCTTGAGCTCCTCCATCATCTTGGTCAGTTCTTGTTCTTCTTCGAGCATCATCGCGGTATCAAGCCGTCCTTTAACTGCCGTGTGCCA
>JAYUPV010000016.1:0-3174 GCA_043759865.1 Alphaproteobacteria bacterium
ATCTCCGAGTAGAATGATATTTAGAAGTTGAAATCGCCTTTGGTCGTGGGGCGGGGCTTCTGCGTTTCCTGCTTCGGCGAGAACGGGTCGAGGGGCGCAACGCCCGCCTCGATTTTCAAGCCGAATTTCGCGGGGTCTTCGCCCGATTTCACATTCAGCCATATAAGCTCCTCGCCGTTGAAGGTGGGAATCTCGCCGTTGGGGCCGCCATAGCCGTAGGGCAGTGCGATCTGTTCGCCTGTCGTGAGTTTGTAATATTTGCTGCCGCCGCCCTGTAACGTGGGGATGGCGTCGAGCTTTTTAAAGTCGCCGTCCTTGCCGAGATAAAGTTCGCTCTTGTTCGCGAGCTGGATGAGCAGCCTGCCATCGGCGAAACGGGCGACGTTGTAGACAGTCGCCGGCCGCGTGTCCTGCGGGGTGTAGAGCTTTATCTTGTTTTGCGCGAGAGCTTGGTTGAGGCAGGCGACGGTTGCATCGTCGGCGAGTGTGCCGCGCACGGTCTCGTTGCCTTTCATGAGTCGGTAGTCGTTTGCCGCGAATTCATAAACGACGCTGTAACCGCCTGCGCCGGTCGTGCGGTCCTGCGAAACGGTGATCGCATTTTTGCCGAACAGCTCTTTGCGCTCGCCATAGACCATGAAGGCGTCGGTGCTGTTGCTCGGGTTGAAATACGCGCCGCCGGTGGCGGTCATGAGGATGGATCCTTGGGGGAATTCCAGTGCGAACTTGATTTGGTCAGTCATTTTCCAGCCCTCATTTTTTAAATTAAATTCTTGATTGCGGGCGAGTATACGATTATACATAACGATGTCAATACCAGAAAAGTACCCCGAAAATGACCGTCCATATCATCAAGTTATCCGTCGGAACCGAAAACTTTGCCGACCTTGTGGCATGGCAGAAATGGCGGTTGAAAGACCTGAAGGACAAGGGCAAAACGCCCGAGCTGATTCACGTCACCCGTCATACCCCGAAACGGGCGGAGGAGGTGCTGGACGGCGGTTCGATTTACTGGGTGGTCAAGGGCTGGGTCGTGGCGCGGCAAAAGCTGCTCGAACTCCGCCCCATGAAACGCGACGGTGTGCCGCATTGCGGGTTGGTGTTTGACAAGAAGGCCGTGCCGGTGATGTGGCAGCAGCGCCGCGCCTTTCAGGGCTGGCGCTATCTCGACCCCAAAGACGCCCCGCGCGATCGTGAAGCAGGCAGCGCGAATGACGAACTGCCGCCCGATTTGCGGCAGGAACTACTGGCGCTGGGGCTGCTCTGACCACCTCCGCCGGATGGTTAACAACTTCTTAATTATTCCCCCATATAATATGTGAAAACCCGTTTTGAGCCCGCGACCGGGCAGGTGACAGGCATGTCCTTGAAGCCCATCGATGAAGAGATAGAAAATTTGAAAAAGATCCTCGACCGGTGGCGGCTGTACGCGCCCGAAATCGAGCGCGTCCGGAATCTTGAAATGGGCACGATGCTGACACCCAAAGCCGAGCGCGCCGAGGGCTATTACCGCCTGCCGGCGCTGCAGGGCTATCACCAGATCATCAACGCCTATCAGTTGCTCGGCAATATCACCCCCGCGCAAAGCGACAAGCTGTCGCAGGTGTCGGCGGTGCTGGAGGCGCTGCAATCCGACGAGACCATGCTCGGCAACCACCCGTCGCCCGACGCCATCAAGCGCTATTCCGCTATGAAAATGGAAGAGCTGGAAAGGACGGGCGAGACATACCTGCTGTCCGGCCACGCCACGCATTTCAACATCACCAAGGTCCGGCAGCAGCCCGATGGCAGCTATACCTATACGCTCTACGATGCAGGTCATGAAACCAAAGTGGTGGGCATGGAGGGCGACAGGCAGATCATCAACGCCGTGCAGGAACATAAAATCAAGCCCGGCACCGATCTGCGCGCGCTGATCGAAGCCGACATCACCAAAAAGCAAAGTGACTGCAAAAGCTCCGAATATGCCGCCGCCAAAACAGCCATCCAGAAGACGCTGAAAGACCCGCCTGTGCGGGTCGAGCAGGAATACGCCCAGCGCAAGGGCAACTGCACCACGCGCGGACAGCGCATTCTGGCGGGCGATATATTGCAGGACGATAAACTCTCCGAAGGGCTGTACGATTTTGCCAGCGATATCGCGGGCACAAGCACGAACGAGATAAAAGAGGCGCTGGAGCGCAGGCTTTCCTATCTCGAAAACGTCCGCGACGGCGCGAAGCAGGGCGCGCCGGAAAGCGTCGATATTTATAATTTCATCAAGGCGACTGACAAGAAAAGCTATGAAAACGTTATCATCGGGCTCGATAGCGGCGGACAGATGGGCGCCTACCGCACCAGGCCCGGCCTGTTCGACGAAGCCGAGCTGAAAAACCTGCACGGCATGCTGGAACGCAACGGGGTGAAGGCCGCCGTGCGCGAAAGCATTTCCAGCCCCGGTAAATTCTATCTTTATGTGCCGGAGGAAAACGCATCAGCTATCGCCAACGCCCTTGCGCAGGACAAAAGCCCCGTCGCGGAAATCTACCGTAAATACGGGGCTTATGCCCCGCAGCATATCGACGAAATCGCGCCCAAGCCGCCCGAAAGTCCCGTTACCGTCCTTGGCGATACCGGCAGATGGCAGACCTCGGCGACGGGTACGGGCATTCCCATCACCCGCATTGCCCTTGCCGATATGGCCGAGGCCGATGTGAAGGCGCTGGAAAGCATTTTGACCCGCAACGGGTTTTCGCCCATGCGCTGCGACAGCAGTACCATGGGTCCGACCTTGCGCCTGGCGGGCGACGACGTCGCGAAATTCGCCCGCTGGCAGCAGGAACTGCCGGGGCAGGTGGCGGATAAAATCCTCGGCGCGGGGCAATGGCATGACGCGACCAAGTCAAGCGGCGGCGTCATCACCCGCATCGAAACAAAAGGAATGAACGAGGAACAGCTGGGACAGTTCATGGAACAGCTGAAAGAAGCCGGCTTCAAGCCCGCGCTGCGGGGCAGCGAGTCTATGGGCCAGACCATACGGCTCGAAGGCAAGGACGCGCTCAAAATCCAGCAGATGCGCAAGGACATGATAGCCAGAACAGACTGGAAGCCTGCCGCAAGCAGTCACGGCCTTCTCATGCGCGTTGCAACCGGCGGCATGGGGGCGGAGCGGGTGGCGGCGCTGATGCACAGCCT
>JAYUPV010000017.1:0-2132 GCA_043759865.1 Alphaproteobacteria bacterium
TGAGCGTGAAGGAGGGCATCGGCTATCGCGTGACAGAGATTTTTAACTTTAATGCGCGGCTTTACACCCAAATCGCACGCAACCTCGAAACCGGCGCGGAAAGTCAGGCTGTGAAGGGTTTTGCCGAGCTTGACGACGGCAGCGCCGTTGCTGCCGCGCGCACGGCGCTGGCGCAGCTCGGCGGCAGGCTTGCCGACCTGTCGTCGCTCGACAAGAAAAAACTTCCGGCACCGGGGCAGGGAGGCTGACACATGGGTTTCTTTTCATCGGACAAACCTGAAAACCTTGCGAAACTCCTGCAAAAAGCGGTCGTTGAAAACGAGGTCAACACCGCCGTGACGCTGGTGGAGCGCGGTGCCGATATAGAAGGCACTCCCGGCTTCTGCCCGCTTGAATACGCTATCAAGAAAGACCAGACGCGCATGGTCGAGGCGCTGCTGAAAGCGGGTGCGAATCCGAACCGGCATGTCGGGGTTGACTCGACCTTGCTGATGAAAGCGCTTGAATCATGGCGTTTCGAAATCGCCCTGAACCTGCTGCAATACGGCGCTGACCCGAATTTTCACGCGCTGAACGGCGCGATGCCGCTGGCCTTTGGCATCGAGAAATACCGCACCAGTGCCGTCGCCAAGATGGTTGAAAAAAGCGCGGAGGTTAACCTGCCCGATGCCAACGGCAACTACCCGCTGCATGCTGTCATGCAGTACGGGGGAGCGAACATGGCGCGGCTGCTGCTCGACCATGGCGCTGCGATTGACGCTGTGGACAAGAACGGCGCGACCGCGCTGCACCTTGCCGCACGCGCAGGCTATGCCGAGACGGTTATTCTGCTGCTGGAGCGCGGGGCGGATGCGACCATCGCCGACAAGGAAATGAAAACCCCCGCCGTGTACGCGCAGCAAAAAGAGTATCACGGCCTTGCCGCCATCCTGCGCGGCGAAACGCCCGCGCCGCTTGCAAAACAGGCATCCGCCGGCGGCTGGAAACTGGTGGCCGATGATGAAGTCGCGCGCGTGACCTTAAAAAACGCCGTCGGCTACCGCGTGATGGAAATTTTCAATTTTACCGCGCGTACCTATACGCAGGTGCTGCGTAACCTCGATAGCGGCGCGGAAAGCCAGGCGGTAAAATCTTTTTCCGCCGTTTCCGAAGGCGGCCTTGTGGGGGCAGCGCGCGATGCGCTGGTGCGCCTCGGCGGCCATGCGGCTGATCGCGGGTTTGAAAAGAAAAAACTGCCCGGGCCGGGCTTGGCGGCGGGAGGCGGCGCATGATGAACGATACAGGCATCCCCCTGCGCGCGCTCGCAGCCGTGCAAAACGGCGAGATACAGTCGCTGAAAGACTGGCTGATGGAAGGCGGCGATATGTACGCGAAAGAGCCGAACGGCGAAAATCTAATGCACAAGGCCGCGTTTTACGGTCAAATCGCGATTATCGCCTACCTGAAGGGAGAGGGGCTGAACATCGATTCCACCGACAATCAGGGCTTTACCCCGCTGCACGAAGCAGCGCGTGCGGGGAATGTGAAAATGATCGACTGGCTGCTGAAGCACGGCGCCGACCCCTCGAAGCTGAATTCATCATCGCGCTCGGCGCTCGACATGGCGGTCGAGAACGCGAAGTCGGAAGAAGCGGCGGCGTTGTTGCGCAACGCAAAACCCGAACCCGTCTGGACGGTGTCGGGTGACAGTGAAATCATCTGCGTCACGCAAAAGTCGTTGATACGCCACACGCTGACGGAGATTTTCAATTTCAAGGCGAACACATACCTGCTCATCAGCGCCAACGATGTGACCAGGGCTGAATCAGCTGTGTTCCGCACCTTTTCCGATTTCATCGACCGCGCGCCGCTCGAGGCGGCCGAGCTTGCCTTCCGCAAGCTCGGCGGCGTTTTCCCCGAGGGGTATGACCCATCCGACATCGTGAAGAAAAAGATGCGCAGCCCAAAACCGGCGGGCGGGTGACGCATGGCCGATGAAATCCCGAATATCATCCAGTCCGCAATAACCGCAGGCGATCTGAAGGCGCTGCAGACATGGCTTGCGGGCGGCAGCGGCCGTTTGCAGGCGCGCATGAACAACCGTGAAACGTTGCTGCACAAAGCCGCCTATGCAGGGCAGGTGGAGATTATCC
>JAYUPV010000018.1:0-2258 GCA_043759865.1 Alphaproteobacteria bacterium
GCTCGATCACGCGCTTGCGGGCGGCCTCGTTCGACATTTTCTTGTGCAGTATCAACGCCTCGGCCACCTGTTTTTCAATCGTGTGCAGCGGGTTCAGCGAGGTCATCGGCTCCTGAAAAATCATCGCGATTTTATTGCCGCGAATGGTGCGCAGCACGCCGTCCCCCGCCCCCATCATTTCCTGACCGTTGAATTTGATAGAGCCGGAAGGGTGGCGTGCAACCGGATATGGCAGCAATTGAAGTACGGAAAGCGCCGTGACCGACTTGCCCGAGCCGGATTCGCCCACCACGGCCAGCGTTTCGCCTTTTTCGATGGAAAAGCTTATGCCCTTGACCGCATGCGTTACCTGCTGGCCGTTCACGAAATCCACTGTCAGATTTTTGACATCGAGCAAGGCCATGTTGCTATCCCTTGAAAATCTTGCGCGGGTCGAAGGCGTCGCGCACCGCCTCGCCGATGAAGGTGAGCAGGCTCAGCATCATGGCGATGGAAAAGAAAGCGGTGATGCCAAGCCACGGCGCCTGCAGGTTGTTCTTCCCCTGCGACAAAAGCTCGCCAAGGCTGGGGCTACCGGGCGGCATGCCAAAGCCAAGGAAATCAAGCCCGGTGAGGGTGGTGACTGAGCCCGCAAGAACGAAAGGCATCATGGAAAGGCTCGCCACCATCGCGTTCGGCAAGGCGTGCTTGAACATGATAACGGGTGTCGAAACGCCAAGAGCCTTGGCGGCGCGGATATAGTCGAGGTTGCGGGCTTTCAGAAATTCCGCGCGCACGACATCGACCAGCGTCATCCACGAAAATAGCAACATCAGGCCGAGTAGCGTGAAAAAGCCGGGGGTGATGACGCTCGACATGATGATCAACAGGAAAAACACCGGCATGCCCGACCATATCTCGATAAAACGCTGGCTCAACAGGTCGAACAGACCGCCGAGATACCCCCCCATCGCGCCGACGGTGACACCGACAATACTGCCGAGGATGGTGAGTGTGAGCCCGAACAGGACGGAAATGCGGAAGCCATAAATAAGCCGCGCCAGCACGTCGCGCCCCTGGTCGTCGGTGCCGAGCCAGTTTTCGGTCGAGGGCTGGGAGGGTGCCGGTTCCTTCAGGTCGTAATTAATTGTCTGGTATGAGTATTTCACGGGTGGCCAGAGCACCCAGCCCTTCTGATTGATAAGGTCCTGCACTGTATGGTCGCGGTAATCTGCTTCCGTCTCGAACTCACCGCCGAAATCGGTTTCAGAATAAGCCTTAAAGACCGGGGCGTAGAGCCCTCCATTATAGCTGATTAGCAGCGGCTTGTCGTTTGCAATGAGTTCGGCGCAGCTGCTGACGAAGAGGAAGACGAGGAATATGCGGGCGGACCAATATCCCCTGCGGTTCTGCTTGAACTGCAATATGCGCCGCTGTGCGATCGGGGACCAGTTGACGAGCTTCATCAGCGTAGCCCCTGTGCGTTGAAGTCGATGCGCGGATCGACCACCGTCATGGTGATGTCGCTGATGATCTTGATGAGCAAACCGATAAGCGTGAAAACAAAGAGCGTCCCGAACATGACGGGATAATCGCGGTTCACCGTCGATTCAAAACCCAACAAGCCAATACCGTCTAGCGAGAAGATAGTTTCGATCAGCATCGCTTGCCCCAAGAAGATATGCACGAGCGCGCCCGGAAGCCCAGCGATAACGATCAACATGGCGTTGCGAAAGACGTGGCCGTACAAAATGCCCCGCTCCGACACACCCTTGGCGCGGGCGGTGAGCACATAGAGCTTGTTTATCTCTTCTATGAAGGAATTCTTGGTGAGGATGGTGAGAGTGGCGAAACCGCCGATAACATTGGCCGTAATGGGTAACGTGATATGCCAGAGATAGTCCCTGATGCGCGCGAACCATGTCAGTTCAGCCCAGTTGTCGGAGGTGAGACCACGCAGGGGGAAGATGTCGAAATACTTGCCGCCCGCAAACACCACGATCAGGAAGATAGCGAACAGAAAGCCCGGAATGGCGTAGCCCGCGATGATCACGCCCGATGTCCAGATATCGAAAGGTGTGCCATCCTTCACCGCCTTGCGGATACCGAGCGGGATGGAAATGAGGTAGATGATCAGCGTGGTCCACAACCCGAGGGAAATGGAAACCGGCATTTTGCTGAACACAAGGCCCACCACGCTGCGGTCCTGAAAAAAACTGTTGCCGAAATCGAAAACGAGATAGTTTTTCAGCATCAGGAAAAAGCGTTCATGCAGCGGC
>JAYUPV010000019.1:0-5887 GCA_043759865.1 Alphaproteobacteria bacterium
GTCCATGCGCCGTCCGGCGCATTCATGACGTATTCACGCAGTTTCAGAAAATCGTCGTGGTTTTTTAGCCCTTGAATAGTTTGGCGCATAGCCGGTTACGGCTTTATGCTATCGGAGTTTTTGTGGGCAGGACGGTGATGATTGTCGCGTTCTTCTTTCAGATCTTCATAGACACTCACAAGCGATTCCTTCATCGCCTTGACCATCTTGGGATGCTTGCCTTCGCGCTCCAGCTTCTTTTCATCGAATTGTTCGATAGCCTTCCGAAATTGCTCAATGAGCTGGTCTTGCCTGTTCATATTCAGCCATCCTGTAAAAATTTACAGCAGTATAGCTCCGTGGAACTATATGTCAATAACGAAGCATGCGCTTGATTGCAGTGTGTAAAAAAGTCGCACCCCTAAGACCGCCTCGGCGGGCGGGCTGCTTGGGATATGCTTTAATCGCGGCTCCGATCTCGTCGCCCAGTCTGCGCTTCGGCAAATCCCGCAACCCTCACTCTTTCTTTTTCGCTCGGGTTTTCTTGGCGGCTTTTCCGACTGCGCCAGCGTTCACGCTGCCACCTTTATAGCCGGATTCCGCCGCCACCGGCTCCCATCCCGGTATTCCCTGCAAAATACGCTCGGCATTTTTGGCAGGCGTGATGTGACCGTAGTAATCCTCGATCATCTGGACAGATGTTCCCATCTGTTTGGCAAGGAAGTAAACATCAACGCCTTCCATCAGTCGGAAAGTGGCATATCAGGGTCTGGGGCCTAATTGGTTTAGGACTGCTTCATAGAGGGGCGCGCATCAGTGGAATATGTTTAAAGGACAATCATTTAACGAAACTACAGACTAAAAATTGAGCATTATTTCGGCGCATCCACGTTATCTGTGCTACTTTTATTGTTAAGGCTGTTTATTAAATTTCTTCTATTAGCTATTAATTTAAAAAGATAAAGTCGAGATGAAAAAGCTGTTGTCACCAGATTTTTATCGACCGTTTCTGAACGCCTGCTTCTTCATGGCGTTGATGATGATTTCGTCTGCCGTTTCTGCGCAGGAAACCGTTCAACCAACAGCACAGTCCCCGCCCGGCGTTGTGCCAGAACAAAAAATAGAAGCATCAATCACTCCCGACGTCGCCACAGCTGTAGAGGGTGATGACCTTATCCTGCAACTCATCGTCGATGGGATCGAGATGGAAGATGTCATCGAAGGCGTCCGGCGCGGTGACAAAGTGCTCCTACCCGTGCAGCAGCTGGGCGGCCTGCTCGATTTCGCCATCAAGGCTGATCCTGCGACGGCGACGGCGACGGGCTGGTTTATCCGTCAGCAGAACAAGTTCATGGTCATGCCCGGCAAGGCCGAGATCAAGGGCAAGGAATACACGCTCGCGGTGGGGCAGGTCTTCGCGCATAACGGCGATGTTTATGTCGATGCTGCGCTGCTGCAGACATGGCTGCCGCTGGGGCTCAAGACCGATTTCAAGCTGATGACGCTCGACATCGTTCCGCGCGAGCGCCTGCCGTTCCAGGAAAAGCTGGAGCGAGAAAGACGGCGCAAGGGGCTGGAGCAGGGCAGCAGTAAAACGGCGGTTCCCGAAAAACTGAAACGTGTCGACGTGCCTTACGAGGCGGCTGGCTGGCCGGTGACGGATCTGACCTTCAACAACAACTATGACAGCAAAAGCGATAACTGGCAGAAGGCTTATTCGCTTTACTCGGTGGGTGATTTTGGCTTCCTGACCTCACGGCTCTATGCGGCGGGCGATCTCAACAACAACGCGCTCAGTGCCCTGCGCCTCAGTTTCGGCCGTGACGATTACGAGAAAAAATTGCTGGGGCCGCTGCATGCCTCGTCCTTCCGCTTCGGCGATATCAATTCAGTCGCCCTGTCGCAAGTGGCGACGCCGACGCTGGGCAGCGGCTTTACCGTCACGAACCGCGCGCTTGACCGGCCCGACAACTTCGACTTCACCAGCTTCACCGGCGACAGCCAGCCTGGCTGGGATGTCGAGCTTTACCGCAACGACGCGCTGATCGACGCGCAGACGGTGGGCACCGACGGCCGCTATGCCTTCCGTAACGTGCCGATCCTGTTCGGCAACAACCAGTTCAGGCTGACGTTCTATGGCCCGCAGGGGCAGGTGGAGGAAATTACCAAGACCTATAACGCCGAAGCCTCGCTGCTGGAGAAGGGGGAGGTGAACTATAACCTCTCGACCGGCCGCAAGAACGAAAGCGTCTTCGGCATCAGCCCCGAAACGCCGCCGACCGGTTTTTCGACCGTAGGTGAAATGGAATACGGACTTACACGCAATATGACCCTGACAGCGGGCGCCGCGCAGCTGCCGCTGCTGGACGGTGACCACACTTACGCGACAACGGGCCTCCGCGCGTCGCTGCTGAGCAGCGTGCTGGCGTCGCTGGACGGCGCGTATGACATTTCGGACAGTTCCTACAGTCTGCGGGCCTCCGCCTCGACCATGGTGCTGGATACGGTGATCTCCGCGCGGCAGCGCGTGGCAAGCGAGTTTTTGAGCGAAGAGGACGCGACGCTCGCTAGCGCGATAAGCCGCCAGACGCTGCTGCGCGCAGACCGGCAGTTCGGGCGGGTCAGCGCCTCGCTCAGCTACGATAACCGCGATTACGAAAGTGGACGGAGCGAACAGATCTGGACGAACCAGCTTTCCGGAGCAGTTTTTGATACGCTCAACCTTACGAATACGATCAACTACAACCATGACAACCTCGGCCTCGATCAGATGACGGGCAATTTCTTCGGCCGCGGCTACTGGAACCAGAACCTGCTGGGCGCGCAACTCGATTACGACCTGAAGCCCGAGCGTGAGCCGCGCCACCTCAAGCTTTCGCTGCAGACGCCCTTTACACCCACCTTCACCAACCTGATCGAATTCAATACCGACCTGCAGGGCGCGAAGAAGAAAGATCTCGCCAATACTGCGACCTTCGACATTGGGCGGTTCAAGCTGTCGCTCACCGGCCGCGCCGACGACGACGGGGAATTTTTCGGAGGCCTGACCGTCAACACTTCTTTCGGGCGCGTGCCGGAATCGAAGAAGTGGTTCTTTTCCAGCATGTCGATGGCGGAAAACGGCACTGTTGCCGTCTATCCCTTCACCGACAAGAACTATAACCAGCGTCGCGACCCCGGCGAAACGCCGCCCGAAGGTACCAACGTCAAGGTCGGCAGCCAGACGCTGAAGCTGGGAAAGAAAGGCTCGGTCATCGCCTCGCAGCTGCCGGTCAACCAGCCGGTCAGGATTTCCATCGACCCTGCGAACCAGGAGGCAAGCCCTCTTTGGACGACCGGTGTCGATGCCTATACCGTCGTGCCTCGCGCGGGAAAGGTGGCATCGATCGACTTCCCGGTCTTCGAGGCGAGCCAGGTCGACGGCACCGTGCAGGCACCCGAAGGTATGAGCCCGCAAGGCCTTATTGTCGAACTGATCGATGCGGAGGGGCAGGCGATACGCTCGACCCGCGCAGTCTTCGACGGCTATTACCTGATCGAAGGCATCATGCCGGGCAACTACAAGCTGCGCATCTCGGACGAGAGTCTTTCGGGTAGCCGTATGCGGCAGGACAGCCTGCCCGAGCTGGCCGTCACCACGTCGGACTTCTTCGTCAAGGATATCCAGCTTGTGGCGAGTGACAGTGCGGCGTTGTCTGCGGCTGCTACGGCCGACTTTGCCCCCGTCGGTAGCGCAGGGCTGATCGAGGCGCTAATGCAGTCGCCGCCCGCGAAAGAGCCGCCAGGTAGCAGGCCCTCGCTGGTGGTCGTGAAGTACGACGGCGCTGTGCCGATGGAAGAAGTCATGCCGCCCAGGATGCAGGCCGTCCCCGTGCCTGCAGTGCAGCGGGAGCAGCCGCCAGCGGAGGAAGCCGCAGGAATGCCGACGTTTGAACCAGAGTCGGGTACTGCCACCACGTCGGATGCAGAACCTCAGGCTCCGCTTATGGACGGGCCAGCCAGTCAGCCGCAACAGCCCACGCCTAAAGGGCCATGGGGCCGGATGATTATCAACGATTAGTGAAGCAGTTAATTGCTCAGCTTGGTTTCCGCGAGCTTGCCGCCGCCTTCCTTCTGCTGCGCGACATACGAAATGCCGAGGTTGCAGGAGGAGGGATCGACGCCCTTGGGCGTTTCGTCCAGCGGGATGGAGATGAAGCGGCGGCTGGTCGGGCGGTAAACGGCCACGCCCTGGAAGACCTTCACCACTTGCTGTCCGCAGCTAATGGTGATGTCGCCCATCGAGGAGCGGTTGCCTTCGCGGGCCAGATACATCTCCACTATCGGCGTGCCGCTGGAGTCGCGTGCAAGGCGCGGGCTGTCGATATTCATAGAAAGCGTAGTCGCGCCGTGGCGCACGATAATGGGAATGATGATGACGAGGTTGGCCTTCACCTGGATACCCGTTTCCTTGCCGGGATCTTGAACATCTGCGTTTTCATCGACAAGGCGCACGCGCAGATGGGTGCGGTATTCGCCCGGTTCCAGCGTTTCGGGCTTGCGCAGCAGCAGGCGGACGTTCTGCGTCTCGCCCGGCTTCAGCGTCATGCTCTTGGGGGCGATATGAATGAGGGAGGTAGCGGAAAACTGCGCGGTTTCGCCGGCGTCATAGGGCACAACGATGCCGGTTTCCAGCATTTTCATGTCGACCAGTTCGATCGTGAAGTTGCCTGTCGCGTCGCCGGTGTTTTTGATGACGATGGTACCCTGCCGGTCGTTCTTTTCCATCACGACGCGCGTGGGCAGCAGCATGATTTCGGCATTCTTGGCAAAAGCGGTGCCGTGAATGAACAGCAGGCAGGCAAGGGCGAGGGCGGCTAAACGGGTCATCTGTCGTCTCTTGTTGTGTCGGAATTCATGAACAGTGCGCCTAGATTATATTACATTATATAATGCATGGCGCGGTATTAAAACAGCGGGATTTATACCATAATGCCGACATTCAGGGGTTAACGGTAATCTGTACGTTGAAAGTGGGTGAGCAGGAGGTGGTTTCCGTCACTGTGCTGGGGTAGGTGCCTGTCGCGCCGATATTGATGCGGCTGGTGCCCGCCGAGCTGCCAATGCTGCCGCGCGGGATTGTGGCGGGGAATGTGATTGCGCTGGTCGTGCCGTTGCGGTCGGTTAAGGTTCCGGTGAAAGTGCTGATGCTGGTCATGCCAGTGCAGTTGCCGATACTGGCGCCGGTGATGCTGATCGTGGCCCCCGACCACGCCCCGCCGCCGCAATCAAAGATGCAGTATATATCATAACGGCCCCCCTGCACGGTGCCGGTGATAAAGGTGCCGCCGGAGCCCGCGCCGGCGGTGCTGACGACACGGCTGTTTGATCCGCTGCTGGGTATTTCCATCGTTCCGAAGGCGATCTGCTGTGTTTCTGTCAGCGTCACCTGCGTCGCAAGGGCTGCTGTTGCAGGTAGCAGGCAGAGGGCCAGCATAATTACGATAAAAAAAAATTTAACGTCCATCATGGGTAAATCACCGTGATTGTGAATGTAGGCGTATAGCCGGTTCCGATAGTCTCGGTGCCTGCTGTCGATACAGTTGCGCCGATCAGCTGCGTTTTGCCTGCGCTGGTTGGGGCGGCGACGTTACTGAGAGGGAAGGACTGTTCGGTGCCGTTATTATACTTTCCCTTTGCAAGAGAAGGGGTCACGGTGCCGCTGGCCGTATAACCACCCACGGAAACCGTCACCTGTAGCGACGACGAGCCCCTGATCGTCAGGTTCGCCGCCTGTGGAGAGCCTGACAGGGCAGAGCAGTTGCCCGCCGGCGTTCCGGTCACTGTGCCGGCAGTGTCGATGGTGTAGTTGCATGAGCCGAGCATCACGGTGCCGAAATCGATGTCGGCGTTCTTGGTGATGGTGATG
>JAYUPV010000020.1:0-3094 GCA_043759865.1 Alphaproteobacteria bacterium
AGGCGTGCTGTATAACGCGCGCGATATGTCGATCGTGCGGGCGCGGCTCGGCGGGTTTCCGGTGGTGCTGGTGTCGGCCACGCCGTCGCTTGAAACCATGGTGAATGTGCAGCAAGGCAAATATCATTACCTGAATTTGCCGTCGCGCCATGCGGGGGCGAAGCTGCCCGATATCCACATCATCGACCTGAAAGCAACACCGCCCGAGCGCCAGCGTTTTATCGCGCCGCCGCTGCATGCTGCGCTTCTCGAAACTTTTGCGGCGGGGGAACAGTCGCTGTTGTTCCTCAACCGTCGCGGCTATGCGCCGCTGACGCTGTGCCGCACCTGCGGTTACCGTTTCCAGTGCCCTTCCTGTTCGGCATGGCTGGTCGAACACCGCCGCCATGCGCGTATGCAATGCCACCATTGCGGACATTTGCAAAACCTGCCGAAAACCTGCCCCTCGTGCAACGAAGCCGACAGCTTCGCCGCCTGCGGCCCCGGCGTCGAGCGCATACAGGAAGAAGTGCAAAACCTTATCCCCGAGGCGCGGACGTTTATTTTGGCGAGCGACGTTATCACCAGCCCCGGCATGATACGCACGGCAGTGCGCGATATCGAGGAGCGGCGGCATGATATTATTATCGGCACGCAGATTATCGCGAAAGGTCACCACTTCCCCTCGCTGACGCTGGTAGGGGTGATTGATGCTGATTTGGGATTGTCGGGCGGCGATCTGCGTGCGGGCGAGCGCACCTTCCAGTTACTGCATCAGGTCTCGGGCCGCGCAGGACGGGCGGCAAAGCCCGGACGCGTATTTTTGCAAACCTATATGCCCGAGCAAAGCGTGATACGCGCCCTTGCCAAAAACGACCGCGACAATTTCATTGCCGTTGAAGCACGCGAGAGGGAGCGGGCGGGCATGCCCCCGTTCGGGCGACTCGCCGCGCTGATTATTTCCGGTCCCGATGAAATGAAGCTCGACCTTTTCTGCCGCAGCCTTGCCCAGCGCGCGCCGCGCTATGACGACATCCGCGTCCTGGGCCCTGCGCCCGCGCCGATGGCTTACCTGCGCGGACGCCACCGCCGGCGGTTTCTTATCAAGGCCGACAAGGCTATTCCCTTGCAGAAATACCTCGCCGAATGGCTGGCTGTGGTGAAAACGCCCTCGGCCCTGCAGCTCAAAATCGACATCGACCCGCAGAGTTTTTTCTAGGCTTACTTGGGCAGGTGAATGACGCCTGACCACGTTACATAGAGCCCGAGCAGGATGACAAGCACGCTGGAAAGATAAGGCGCAAAGCGCGTGAATTTGGCGAAGCGCTGTTTGCCCACGCGCTTGCTGACATGCTTCATTCCCCAGGCCGCAAAAATGCCGGAAGCCATCAACGTGGCGGCAAGGCCGAGGCTGAAGCAGAGCACAAGCAACGCGCCCAGCGCCATTTTCTTCAGTTGCAGGCAGAGCAGCAAAACGGTGATCGCCGCGCCGCAGGGGATAAGGCCGCCGGTCAGGCCGAACATGATGATCTGCCCCGTTGTCACATGCTGGCTGGTGAAGCGGCGGCGGATGTCGTTGGCATGCGCGCGCTGGTGGGCATCCTCGAATTCCTCGGCGGGGATGGCGATGCCCTCCAGTTCTTCATGGGCGTGATGGTCGTGTTCCTTGAATTCCACATCATAGTCGTGCGTATGCCCGCCATGGCCGAGCTTCAGCCGCGCGGTGAATTGGTGGGGTTCGGGAATTTCATCGATGGATTCAAGATATCCGCCCTTGTCCGCGAAGGCAAAGGACTGTTTTTTTCCGTCGGCGCGCTGCGTTTCGACCGTGACTTCACCGGCATGCCATTTCTGGCCGCTCTCCGTCGCAAGACGCCAGCGGGGCGGCACGCCCTTTTCGAAAACCTCCAGCACCACGAAGCCGTGACCGGTGTTGATGCGGCGGCTTTCGTCATGGCTGTGGTTCTGGTCGTGGCTGTGCGTGGATTCCTGCTTCGCGCGTTTCTGGTCGTTCCATATGCGCGCCAGCATCCATACCGCGATGCCGAGAATCAGCAGGCCGGACACCGTCTGCAGGTAAGGCTCGACCGTTTCGGCGTTCCAGTGCGACCCGAAATACATGCCGCCGAGGGCGACGATCCAGACAATGGCGGTATGCGACACCGTCGCCGCCGCCGCCAGCAGGATGGCCTGCCCGACCGTGCCGCGCACGGCCACGATGAATGCTGCCATCATTGTTTTGGAATGACCCGGCTCAAGCCCGTGCAGCGCGCCAAGGACAAGGGCGCTGAATACCAGCAGCCACGCATTTGATGCGCCTTGCTGTATCAGGGAGGACATATCGGGCATGGTTCTTTCCTTCGGGTAACAGGCGTTACAGATATTTGGTTATTTCCTTGAATTCATCGAGCGAGCCGCGCTTCTTGCGCTCGATGGCATGTTCAAGGCAGTGGTCGATATGGTCGTGCACCAGTTTTTTCTTGGCGTTGGTGATGGCGGTTTCGACGGCCTGCATCTGCTGCGCGATTTCAAGGCATTCGCGCTCGTCCTCGATCATGGTGATGATGCTTTCCAGATGGCCTTTGGCGCGTTTCAGGCGCTTGACGATATCGGGGTGCGAGGAATGCAGGGACATATACGTACATCCTCCGGGGGAGGATGCCTTTCTGTGGCCAAATTAGGCGCATGGGGGATAAGAGTCAAGCCGCAGCGCTTTTTCTAACCGAACTTGGGGCCGGATTTGAATTTCGGGCCGGCTTTCTTCGGCTTTGCCTCTGTGTGGGTTTCGAGCTGCTGCAGGCGCTGGCGCATGTATTCTTTCTGGTAGTTGAAATTGCCCTCGTAAGGCTCGTAATCGGGGCTGTTGGCGATTTCGTTTTTGAGCGCCGCCATATATTTTTTGAATTCGTTTTTCTGGAGGGGTTTCAAAAATTCTTCCAGCCGCTTCAGGTCGGTTTGACTGCCGAGGGTGTCGAGCATGTCGATAATAATTTCGCCCTTGCGCGGGTGTTCCGACAGCCAGTCCTGCGCCTTTTTGAAGAAAGCGTGGTCGGATTGCAGTTGATGGACGATATTCCCCCCCGTAATTGCGCGGCCTGTCGTAATAGATGGAAAC
>JAYUPV010000021.1:0-2636 GCA_043759865.1 Alphaproteobacteria bacterium
GGATGCCGTCTGCAGCGTCACGGTATAGTAATCCCCCGCAGCAAGGTCGCGTGGAGTCACGGTAATCGCGGGTGTGTCGCGGAACGGCGCCGGGAAACTGACAGTCGTGCCGCCCGCCTCGGCCGCACTGCTGCGCCCGCTGGCAAACCGGTCGGGCATGTCGATGTCGACCGCAAGATAGGCGAGCGACGGCGTGATATTCGCCGCTGCCGCCTGCATCAGCACGCGGAAGCGGAACTCGAACGCGCGCGCCGTGTAGTCGCCCACCATAAACGGCGACCACGGGCCCCAGACAGGCGATACATCGGGGTTGAAAACCTCATCAATATTTTCCCAATCATCAATGCTATCGCGCCCCGTCAGTTGCAGCGCGCCGCCGCTCACGGCTGTTGCAGTTTTCACGCCGGAAAATATCGGGCTTTCCGTTAAGGTCAAAATGGCATTTTGCCCGTTTGCTGCCGCCTCCAGCACCACCACCGCCGCATTCACACAGGCCCTGCCACCCACATCGACCGCTTTCAGCAGGTAACTTCCCGCCGCCGCAGGCACAGCGATAGATGTCGCATCGCGCGGGATGGAGGAAATGATATCCACCGCCGAGCTCCAAGATGCACCGGTAGTTTGCGGCGAAAAGCGCAGCGTGTAATGCGAAAGGTCGAGGTCTGAAACGGGTGACCAAGACAAATGCGCCACATCGCCCAGTACGTTTATATTGAACACCAATACATCAGACGGCAACGCAGCCGTGCCCTCGACGCGATGGCCGGAAATCAACAGCGGCGCGGAATAAACCCCGCCCGTGCTGACATAGCGCAGTTGCAAATCGTAAATCTCGCCCTCGGCCACATCGCCGAGGGACAGGCGGTTACCGCCATTTGCGGTTATCTCCGCCAGCCTGAACCGCGTTTCGTCCTGCGCGCGTATCAGCGCATCAAAGCCGAGTTTCCCGCCAAAAGCAGGTGGCTGCAGCGTCACCACAATGCGCGTTGACAGCGAACCGTCGGTATTGCGTATAAGCGTTTCCTCGCCCGACTGTATTTCCGCCACCAGCACAGGCACGGGCGGGCGTTGCATTTCGGGCGGCACGGTCATCTGGCTTGAAAAGGGCGGTATCGTTCTCGTATCCGCCGCAAAGATCGCGGGTGCCGCATCGACGCAAGTCATCCGCGCGCTCAAATTTCCCTGCGGTGCGATTGATTTCACCACCAGTTCAACACTTTCAATTCCCGCCTCGTCGAACAGCGCAAGGTCGCCAATGTCGGGGCCTACTGCAAGGGGCGTGGAAAATATCGCGGTTTTGCCGCTTCCTGCTGCCGTCTGCGAATTCACCACCAGCGATGCACCGTCACTTTTGCGGAAACGCAGGGCGTAGCTTTTGCCGCTTTCCATGGTAATTTCGGCATCAAGTATAACACCTATCATGTTGCCGCCATCCATCAGCAGCGATTTCACCCGTGCCGACATCAGGCCGAATAGCGGCACATCGTGCGAAAACCGTATCAGGTCGCCGCGCGTGCAAACGATATGCTCGATATCGCAGTTAAAGCTGTACGTTTCGGGGCGCAGCCGTGCGGTGGCAATGTGGTAACGCCCGTCCTGCCACGCTTGTTGTGCATTTGTCACGCCCGGCAGTTTCAGCGTTTCGTATTTTACGGCATTGCCTTCGTTAAAGCCATCGTCATAGACAAGGCGTTCGTCCTGCAGCCGGCCTTTGTCACGGTTGATGAACCGTACGCGCAACGCCTCGGGCAGGTCGTCAAAGCTCTTGCGTCCTTCAAAGCCGAAAGTATTGCGCGGGGTAAAATGCTGCACGGGCACAGTCTGTTCCCTGTCCTCCACCACGCCCCATTTACCGTCCAGCAGCGCAGGGCTCGCGCCCCCCGCCGCCGCAACGGCGGCCAGCGTTTCACGCACCGAAATATCGTAATCGATTACCATGTTGAATTCGCGGTTGGCGCTCGCGCATCTACCGTGCCAGTCCACAATCCGCGCAAGGTCGATGCGGCTATCGGCAAGCGATCGCGCATTTGCGCTGCCCTGCAGCACATGGCGGAACAGCGCGGCGGGGTTTGCGGTTGCCTGTTCCACCCATTCCTCCCCGTTCCAGTCGGGCAGGATAGATGTGACCACGCCGTTGAAACGGTCGATAACCCCGTTGAGCTGTCCCGTCGCCTTGATACGCAAGGCGGTCAGCGCGAGACCGGGCATTTTCACCGGATAGGCATATCGAATAGTCCGCAGAGCCGTCCACATGGTTTCATCGAACAGTTTGTCGTTGTCCTCCGCATCTGCTGTCAATGCGGCGCAGGCGCACATCGTATTGCCCCTTCGCCACCTTGAATGTCACGGTTTCGCGCAGGGCTGCCGTTTGCTTGCCGGTAATTTCCACGCCCGGAAACTGCAAACCGCCCGCCGCAATATCGGCGGTATCCGATACTGCCGTCACCGCAAAATCGCTTTCCGTTTCGAAATTTGTGCCAAACTGCGCAGTGTCGCGCTCATCCGTCACTACGGGCATACTTTCGTTTGACCGGCGTAAAACCCGCGCAAGGGCAATTTTTCCTGCAGGCACGGCAGGTGCTGCCGCTTCGCCTTCGTCAATGCTTTCCCTTAGCTCCGTGCCGCGCAGCAGAGAC
>JAYUPV010000022.1:0-12124 GCA_043759865.1 Alphaproteobacteria bacterium
TGCAAACAAATCCGTCTTATTACGACGGGCGTGGCACATGATAAGCAAACAGGTCTTCATGCGCCCAGCCCGCCAAATCCGCCCGCACGACATGCGGCAGGCACTTGAACAGGCCTTCGGCGACCTCGTAGCGGCCTTCGGACTTCATCATTTCGTCGAGTCTCCGGCGCATGGCATGGAGGTGGAGGACATCGTTGCAGGCGTAATCGAGCTGCTCGGGCGTGAGGTGCGGCGCGCCCCAGTCGGTGCATTGCTGTTCCTTGGAAATCTTCACGCCCAGCACGTGGCGGCTGACATCCTCGAGGTCGTGCTGCTGGGTATAGGTGCGCGCGATGCGCGAGGCGATTTTGAGGCAATAGACGTTTTCAGGGATAATGCCTAGATAATGCCCGAGCCAGCGCATGTCGCAACGGGCGTAATAGAACATTTTTTCCTTGCTGGCATCGGCCATCAGGCGCTTCACGTTCGGCGCATCAAAACGACCGCGCTCGAACTGCACCATATGCACTTTGCCGCCATCGCTCCCGTCATAGACCTGCAAAAGGCACAAGCGGTCGCGGAAAACGTTGAGCCCCATGAATTCTGTGTCGATCGCCAGCACATTGCCGAATTTCAAATCAGCGGGGAAGTCGCCCTTATATAAGGCATAGCGGGGTGCGGTTGATTTCATTTCACTATTTAAAGGTTGCAGCCGTGCTTGCATGTGGCCTTTACTCCCGCTACTGGTTCAATACCGTTACTTGTATATCGTCGCCACCCGCATTGGCGGTGCTAAAGTTTCCATCTGCAAAGGAAACAGCCGTAGCGCCGTTGAGTTTGCCGCCGAGGAAGAACTCGTCACTGGTTCCAGAGGCGAAAACCATGGTTGTGGCGGCAGCACCGCCGATGCCGTTGCAGGCACTTCCCGTGCCATAGGCGCCGCGCGCGTTCTCGGCCCTCGTTTCGATTCCCGTCACCTGTATTGACGACCCGCTCGCGCCGCTTTTGGTCAATTTGGCGGTAGTATCGCAATAGATTTCAACCGTTACCCCGTTCTGGACATTGTTCAGGAGAACCGAACCTGCCGACACAGTGCCGCCCAGATTGACGAAGCTGCCGTTATAGCTTGCCGTGCCGTTCGTCCCCATATTCACAAAATCCGACGCCCCGACCGGCAAGGTAAAGCCAAGATCGCCAAACCGCATATCCACACGGCTGGTAAAACCCACCAGACTTGAAAAAACAACAGAAAGATCGGCCGTCTGGGTAACTGCGGTACCGCTTGATTTGACTCTCAAGCTGAAAACACCGGTTGCATGGTTGGAAAGCAGGTATGTGCCGCCAATTTTTACATGGGTGGCATCCATCGTTGAACCGAAATACAGGGTCGCCGTACCCGCAGCCGTCACATTGAACCTCAGCGATCTGGTGCCGCCGATGCCATTACAGGACGCCGGCCCGTCCGTGTTGTTGCCGGTGCCATAGGCTGTAAAAGCTGTTACGCTTTTGTTCGTGTCACCGCAACAGCCGCCCGAATTGGCGATGCTGCGGCTTGTATCGCAGTCCACATCCACACGCGTGTTGTTTCCCCAGCCCGCAAGGGTGCACGTAATCGGCGTTCCCGTCGCAGAGCCGGTGAGTGCGGGGGCATAAGTGATGGCGCCCGTGTAGGTCATCACCATGTTATTAGGGCCGCTGATTGTCGCCTGCGTGTTCACAGTGCCGAAATTCCCCGGCGTGCTGCAGGTCACTGTTTGCGCCCCGGCGACATTCGCCTGCATACAGTAAAACACCGTCAGGACAAGAAGGAGGCGCTTGATATATGTATAAAGTTCACGCATGCCCATAGTTAAGCACAACCGTTGCTGTCAAGAAAGCGGGTTTTAAGGAACTGCGCTGTCTGGATACCCGACCGGAGCTTATGCTAATATATCGTCATGAAACTGGCCGTCCCATACCTCCTTTTTGCCCTGCTTTTGACCGCTTTTCTGATGACGGCAGGCGCGCGCCCTGCCGCTGCCGCTTCCGCGCCCTACGAGCCGCAGCATTATAACGACCTGCTACGCCTCAAAGATATCCTCGCCCTTGCCGACCTTATCGAGGCCTACCACCACAAAACGCACCATTACCCGCTGGTCGCC
Source organism: Alphaproteobacteria bacterium (assembly GCA_043759865.1). GTDB lineage: Bacteria > Pseudomonadota > Alphaproteobacteria > Micavibrionales > UBA2020 > JAPWJZ01. Next base: position 2,121 of record JAYUPV010000022.1, read on the forward strand.
GAGCCGCAGGAAGAAATGCAGCTTGTATCGATAACCGGCTTCCACTCCGCCTCAGAACCGCCCTCGCTGACCTGGGAGCAGCTGGAACAGGAACTGGCCAAAGAGCTGGGAACCGGCATCAAGCTTAAGTTCGACCCGTCCGAAGGCAAGCAGGGAGAGGAGCTGAGAATTTACCAGTATGCGACCGACGGGCAGGACTACTATGTTTCCGCCATGCTGGCGCAAGAAGTTTTCTACGCCCGCAAAATGGACGACAAGCACTTCCTTCTCGAACTCAGCTCCCGCCCCGTCAGGAAAGACAGCCAGTACAAGCCCCTGCAGCTGCGCCATTTCCTGCAAAAAGGCCCCGATGACGTCGACCGACAGATCGCGCTTGCAGCGGCGCTGGCGGAAAAAGATTTTGACGGCGCGAAACAGGCGATTGAAAAAGGCGCAAACCTTTCGCCCGTTTGCGATTTCCAGACGCGCTGCCTGCCGCTGGCGGATGCAGCAAAAGCGGGAGAGCTTGAAACCATCCGCTTCCTGCTCGACAACGGCGCGGATATCAATGCCTTTACCGCGTTTTTCGATGTCGCCCTCACCTCCGCCCTCGCAGGCAAACAAAATGCTGCTGTGCAGCTGCTTCTTGAAAAAGGCGCCGACGTGAATATCCCCAACGCCTTCGGCACAACGCCTTTCATCGGCGCACTTGCGGCGGGCGATGTCGAAATGGCAAAGCTGCTGCTGGACAAAGGCGGCAACCCCGACCGCCGCTTCTTCGCCTTCAACAGCGACGCAAAACCCGGCGATACCGGCGACAGGCCGCTCGAAGCCGCCATCATGTCCCGCAAGCCTGAACTGGTGGAAATGCTGCTGAAGGCAGGTGCAGATGCCACTCTCAAGGGGCATGCGGGCGCAACGATGCTGGAGCTGGCACGCGGCACAGGCAACGCCAAAATCACCTCCCTCATAAAAACCGCGCCGAAGAAATGACCGCGCCGCGCGAGCTGCTTGAAAAAATGTTCAAGCGCGCGATTGCAGCGGCGCAACCTGCGCTGTGCGTGCCGCCCCATCTCCCCTCCCCGCCCAAAGGCAGGCTTGTGGTGCTGGGCGCCGGCAAGGCCTCCGCCGCCATGGCGCGCGCGGTCGAAGACAACTGGGCGGGAGACATTTCCGGACTTGTGGTCACGCGCCACGGCTATGAAGTGCCGTGCAGACGCATTGAAATAATCCGCGCAGCGCATCCCGTGCCCGATGACGCCGGCATGAAGGCCGCCGCGCGCATGATGGCGATGGCGGAGAGCCTTGGCCCCGACGACCTTGCCCTGTGCCTCATATCGGGCGGTGGCTCTGCCCTGCTGCCGCTGCCGTCACAGGGGCTGACGCTCGGCGATAAACAGTCGGTGAACAAGGCTCTGCTGGCCTCGGGTGCCGCGATTTCCGATATCAACTGTGTGCGGCGGCATCTCTCGGCCATCAAGGGCGGGCGGCTGGCGGTGGCCTGTTACCCTGCAAAAGTCCTGACGCTGCTGATTTCGGATGTGCCGGGCGACAACCCGATGGACATCGCCTCTGGCCCCACCGTTGCCGACACCACGACCATGGCCGATGCGCGCGCCATACTTGCGCGTTATAAAATCGCCGTACCGGAAGCGACGCTGTCGGAATCGGTCAAGCCCGGCGATACGCGCCTGCAAGCCGCCGAAACCCGCATGGTCGCAACACCGCGCATGGCGCTGGAGGCGGCGGCGCGTGTGGCGAAGCAGCAGGGCATTAGCGCCATCATCCTCGGCGACAATCTCGAAGGCGAGGCGCAGGAACTGGGCAGAGCCATGGCGCTGCAGGCCATGCAGGCGAAGGGGCCGTGCATTTTGCTGTCAGGCGGCGAAACGACTGTGACCGTGCGTGGCAAGGGACGCGGCGGCCGCAATGTCGAATTCCTTTTGTCGCTCACGAAAACGCTGGACGGTCATGCGCGCATCCACGCGCTTGCGGGTGACACCGACGGCGTCGACGGCACGGACGATATCGCAGGTGCCTATGCCGCGCCCGACACGCTCGCACGCGCGGCAGCTCTTGGCATTAGCGCCGAGGCTGCGCTTGCCAATAACGATGCGCATTCTTTTTTTGAAAAACTTGGCGACAGCATTGTTACCGGCCCCACTTATACCAATGTCAATGATTTCCGGGCTGTGCTGGTGACGGCGGCTTAAGTCCACGTTATTTCTCGGGCAGGGCGGCTGCGATTTTGCGTACTTCTTCCGACTCGTTTGCCGCGGTCAGTTTCAGCTTGTCGACCGCCTCGCCGAGACCGTCATGCGCTCCGTTCAGGCAGTCATCCTGTATTTTTGCGGCGATAGCACTTGTTTCCTGCATGCCAACAAGCCCGCTGACGCTTTTAAGATCATGCGAGGTTTTTGCGAGAGCCTCCAGGTTCTTGTCGCTGAAAGCCTGAAGCACGCTTTCCACCAACGTGTTCGCCTCGTCGATATCGTTGGAGACGGTCTGCTGAAGGTATTCAAGTCCCAGCGCGTCGCGCAGGTCTGTCAGGACCTCGAGCATGGATTTTACCACGACGGTCGCGGCCTTTTTCTGGCCGACGATGGCATAAGCACCCTGCCCAGACGCAGCTGCGGTCGCAGCAGGGGACGGCGCATGTTTCGCTTTTCCGGCGGCTTCCTTTATGGTTGCCTCTTTTTTCTCAAGGGCGATTTTGATGAGCGCGTTGTAAATGTCTTCCGGCGCGAAGGGCTTGCCGATATGCGCCTCCATGCCGGCGTCGTAGCATTTCTTGACGTATTCATCGAGGATGTTGGCGGTCAGGCCGATGATGCGGATTTTCGCGTAATCCCCGCCCAGCATGCGGATGTTCTTGGTGGCGTCGATGCCGTTCATGACCGGCATGTTAATATCCATGAAAATCAGCTCGTAGGGATGGAGCTGCACGGCCTTCAGCGCGTCTTCGCCATTGTGGACCACGGTCACATGGTGGCCCTTGTGCGACAGCAGCCGCTGGATGATGCGCGAATTGATGAGGTTGTCCTCGGCCACGAGGATATTCATGGGCGACACTTCCACTTCCGCCGCCACGCTGCCGAGCGTGCTTTGTACCGCGACGGGTTTTTCATACGGAATTTCAAACCAGAAGGTGCTGCCCTTGCCTTCCTCGCTGATCACATCGATTTTTCCGCCCATCAGCCCGATCAGGCTGCGCGCGATGGAAAGGCCGAGGCCGGTGCCGCCGTATTTGCGCGAAATCGAGCTGTCGGCCTGCGAAAAGCTCTTGAAAAGTTTGCCGATATTTTCCTTGCTGATGCCGATGCCCGTATCGATGACCTCGATGCGCAGCATGGGCGCGTCACCCTGAACTAAAAGCGCTTTCAACGTCACCACGCCGTTAGAGGTGAACTTGACCGCGTTGTTCAGCAGGTTCATCGTAATCTGCTGGATGCGGTGCGGGTCGCCGTGGATATCACGCGGCACGTCAGGAGCGATGTCGAGCCTTAAACCCAGACCCTTGTCCGCCGCGATCTGCCCAAGAATGCGCGCCGAATTCTGCAGCGCGGCGTGGAAGTCAAAATTTACCTTGCTGATGGCGAGCTTGCCTGACTCCACCTTGGAAAAGTCGAGAATGTCGTTCAGCGTGTTCAGCAGCGTTTTCGAGCATTCTGAGATGGTGACGATGAAGCTGCGCTGGTCGGGGCTTAAATTCGTTTCCTTCAAAAAGTCGATCATGCCGAAAATGCCGGTCATCGGCGTGCGGATTTCGTGGGACATGAGGGCGAGGAAGTTCGACTTCGCCTTGTTCGCGTCATCCGCGCGCCGCGCGGCCTTTTGCAACTCGACCTTGGTGTCGATAAGCCGCAGCGTGGATTTGCGAATGGTGTGGGCGATCAGATAGCCGTAGGCCGTAAAGACAATGATCGCCACGGGCATATAGTTCGCGGCTTCCATGTTTTTATTCAGGTACAGGAAAACCATCGCCGCAAGCGCCGGCAGCCCGATATCCACGAGCAGCAGCGGCAACAGCGCCGCGCTGGTGGAGGCGAAGGCCGCAATCGCCGAGAATACGAAGATGTAACCGAGCAGGTGCGGCCAGGCGCTGATATGCCCGGTGCTGATATCGGCCACCAGCACGGTGGGCTTGAACAGCAGGAGCATCCACGGAATAATGAACACGACCTTGTAAAGCGCCAGCTCGGCCACGAATTTCCCCACATCGGCGTTTTTCAGACGGTCGCCGAGAGCCTGCATTTTGGAGTAGACGCCCATCTGCCGCACGAGCATATAAAGCGCTGTCGCCGCAAAACCGGCGTCAAGGGCCAGTTTTTCCAGCGCGCCGGGCAGGCCGTACCACCAGTATTTGAGCGCAATAAACACAAGTGCCGCGCAAAGCTGGAAATAAATCGAGGCGCGGTGGTTGGTCGCATAGATGAGCAGCTGGTCTTTTTTCATGCCGTCACGCGGGGGAGACTATTCATGGATATACCCGTCGACCGCCGCCTTGATGAGCGTGGCATTTTCAGGGTCGGTTTCGATTTTCTTGCGCAAATGGCCGATATACCAATGCACGGCTTTCTCCGGCGACGAAGCCTGCGCCATCCAGCAGAAAGCCCCGAGGCTTTCAGTGCCGACCGGTTTGCCTTTGTTTTTCTGCATAAGCCCGAGGATGCCCACATCGCGGAAATTGAGGGCAATTGCCGTCCCCGCCCTTTCCGCCCGCAACGCGTAGGGAAATACTGTCAGATCCCCGAAGGCGTAACTCTCGCCCAGTTTATCGGGGGTGTTCCGCGCAATGATTCCTTGCGCCACGCCATGCATGCGCGCGGTGATGTCGGTCAGGTCGAAGGGCTTGACGATATAATCATTGGCGCCTGCCGCGAGCCCCTCGGCCACATCCACATCCCTTGATTTCGAGGTGATCATGAGAATGACGGCGGCGGGGTCCGACGCGCGTATCTGCCGACAGACCTCGATGCCTGACATGTCATCCATGAGCACATCGAGACAGATTATTTCGGGCTTGTGCTGGCGGTATTTTTCAAGCGCCTCGGCCCCGCCTTCGGCTGTCACCGTTTCGAACCCCTCCTTCTCCAGAAGATGGGTCAGCAGTTTCAGAAGCTTGGGATTATTCTCGACTGCCAGGACTTTCATAAAACCCTTCGGCGTTCATGCCACCCGGACATGATGACAAAACCCTTCTGGTGCGGCAAGGAAAAGCACGTCCCGGTTTACAGAAACAGTGCGCTGCTTGTTTATGCAATCCAGCTGCATAAAAAAATGTGTTTCTTTAAGGAAGTGCAAACGCCCTTGGCGTAAAATAGGGACAGTACGTTTTTGGTAAGCAAGCGGGCAGTATGAGCGGCGATTCTTCCTACAATGCAGACAAAGTCTCGGGCATGAATTCGAAGCTCGTGATGCTCATGGTCGCGCTGCTTATCGGCGTGGGCTGGCTGAATTTCACGATCGCCAACCAGCAGAAATTCGTGCAGCACGTGACGGTCGAGGCCTACAAACAATATTCCCGCATGCAGCGCATCGGCATGCTGCTCGCACAATACATGTCGATGGGCGAGCAGGCATCCATGGACGCTTTCAAGAAAGAGGCCTCCGAAGCTTTCGCCGCCGAAGACCAGCTGGCGATGTGGATACAGCCCTTCATGCCTGCAAGTGCGGTCGAAGATTCAGGCAAGCAAAAGGCCCACGGGCTGCAGGCTATGCATATGGTCATCCAGAACGCCTTCACTTTTGCGGCGTCGCCCGACAGCCGCGACGCTGCCGACGCCGTCGCCAAGCTCGCAAGCGGGGACGTGCCGGAGTATTTTCCCGCCGAAATCGGCTATTTCACCGCCGCCAAGCAAAAGGAAATCGCCCTGTACACAAATGCCGCGTTCGCCCTGCTGGGGCTGATGCTGGCGATCGCGCTTTATCAGGCCTATATCCTTTTCAACCCCGCCATGCGCTATATCGTGCGCCTGATGGAACATATCGAGCATATGGCGGCGACCGACCCGCTGACGGGGTTCTATAACCGCGCCATGCTGTTCAAGGTGGCCGGCACGCTCATCAGCGGCGCCAAGCGGCACAAGCACGACCTTGCCGTACTGGCGGCAGACATTGACAATTTCAAGGCCATCAACGAGGCCCACGGCCGCGCCTCGGGCGACTCCGCGATCAAAGCCGTCGCAGCCGTACTGAAAGAAGTGCTGCGTACTTCCGATGTGGTGGGCCGCGTGGCGGGGCAGGAATTCGGCATCTTCCTGCCGTCGACCGACGAATACCGAGCAGCACTGGTGGCGGAAAAGCTGCGCGCCGCCGTGGAAGACATGCCCTTCAGCGTCAAAGGGGCACAAGTGTTCCTGCGCATCAGCATCGGCGTGGCCGAGATGCAGGGACACCACAAGAACCCCGACGATATCCTGCGCGCAGCCGAAACCGCCCTTGCGCGCGCCAAAGACGAAGGCCGCAACCGCATCGTCATGCAAAGCGGCAGGACAGCCGCCGACGGCCCTGCGCCCTCCGCTGCAGCAGACGCCGCGCCCCCCAAGGCCGGACAGGCGTAATTTACGCGGCATTTTAGGCAAATCACCGTCAATAAAACCGGCAAACCCGCGCAGGGTAGCATGCGCCTGTCGCGTATTAAGGATATGCGTCAAGCACGGAGGACATCATGCAGCGCGGCTTTTACCGGATTTACCTCGAGAGCAACGGGTTGAAAACCCCCTACATCACCTACGCCCTCAACGGGCAGCAGGCGGCGGAGCGCGCGCTCGACCATCACAGCGACGAGCTTCCGCAGGCCCGCATCCACGAGGTGCAGGGCCCCTTCTCCAGCATGGCTGCGCTGGATGGCTGCTGAGCGCGCTATCCGGGATTTAACGGGATGTGCTGCGGTGCTTAGTTGCGGCCGGTACGGACGTAAAACTGTGACGTGGCATTGGCCTTCGGCACATAGACGAGGCCCTTTATTTCGGACGGCGGCGTGAAGGGCTGGTATGGGCCGGGCGTGCAGCCGCGTGATAATTTGGCAAAGAAGCCCGGCGAAGACATGTTCATTCTGACACCGTTCTGCTCCCAGCAATTTTGCTGGCTCTTCAGCGCAATCCCGCCCATCACCAGCAGCGAAATCGCCAGAGCGACAAGATTGCTCTTTTGTTGTTTGCTGATGTTTTTAAACATTTTTTTTTCCAAACCTATTTATCGGGGCGGTGTTTCGTAAGATATACTTTGCTTCCTGATTTGTGAATAGATTAACAGATCGTTAAGGTTATGTCAAATATAAGACCGCCCTGTACTCGCCTGTCAGTAAGATATTGATATAAATAACTAAAAATAGACGCTTGGCGGCATTACTGCCGCGCCATCGCCTTTGCATGCTGGGACTGGTAGCGGAAAAGCATTTTTTCGTCGGCTGACTGCAGCTTGACGGCGGCAGGGAGCGAGGGCACGGCATAGCCGATATTCGCGACGCCGTTGAACGCCTGCTTTTCTGTCTTTGGCTCTACGATTTCCAGCCACTCGAGCTTCAGCCCGTTCTGCTCCAGCGGCTCGGCAAGGCGCACCCAGGTTATCTGCTTGCCGCCGAATTCCTCCTGACTGACCGTGCCGATTTCATGCGCGGCCGCGACATAGTCGGCATATGCTTCCTGCGATGAAAACTTGAAGCAGACATGGCTCAGCACCGCCGCCTCGCCAGTCTGGTGTTTTTCAAACAGCAGCGCGCCCTCGGCGGCATAGGCATTGAAAACGTCGGTGAATTGTTTTTTCAGGGGAACGTACGGCATGACATCCTCTCCTCTTGCTATGAGCGCTCAGACTTTTACACCAAAGCCGGGAGAATTGCAATTTACGCAGGCCGCCTAAAAGCCTTCGAGCTGCTCTATCATCGGCTTCAGCTGCTCCGCATATTTTTTCCATTCTTCGGAGCTTCCCTGATACATCTTCTTCCGGACCTGCGGGGAAGACGTCGTCAGGACGGCGCGTTCCGTTTTGTGGAACTCGAGGCACTGGTCTTCCCATTCAAGCCCCGCATGTCCGAGCAGCTTGCGGGTTTCCGCTTCCTGATTTTGCGTCAGCGCTTCGTAGGAAAGGTCGTATATCCTGCCCGGAAATTTCTTGTGCCAGAAGGCCATCAGGTCGGCGTACATCTTGTAGTAGGCCACGACATCCTCGATATCATAGGCGTAAGCGTTGCCCCTGCTGCTGAAATAGTGTTTGAACACAGACCAGCAGGTCGCACGCGCATCGCGCGTGGTATGGATGACCACGGCCTCCGGAAACGCGCTGAGAATAAAGCCCGTCCATCTGAAGTTCAGGGGCATCTTGTCGGTAATCGACGCCTCGGAAACGCCGAAAGCGGAAAGCCCCTTCAGGTATTCTTCGCGCAGCCGCGCGAGATGTGACGCATCGAACAAAGGCGTGGGCCAGCCCGCCTTTTTCAGGCTGGCGTAGAGCAGCGGCAATTCGCCTGCGCCATAAACGCCGGAATGGCTGGCGAGTATCTGCTCCGCAAGCGAGGTGCCCGAACGCGGCATGCCGACGATAAAAACAGGCCTGTGCCCCAGCGCCCCGCCCTGCTGCGGCAGAGCTTGTGAAAAACCCGCTTTTATCTGCGTAAAGAGGGCGCGGTCGGCGGCGATGTCGTATTTCAGTTCTTTCTTGCGCAGCGCATTGCCGAGCGACAGCCACCTGAAGGCCTCGGCTGTGTCACCCGTATCGCCATACGCCTTGCCGAGCGCGAAGCCGAGCTGGATCTTGTCCTGCAGGGAAAGTGAAGCGCGCTCCGCCAGCTTTTGCATCTGCTCTATCTGCGGGTCGCCCGCCTGGTATTTCTTGATGTGGCTCACGTTGCGATGCACCTCGACATGGTACGGCGCCAGTTTCAGCGCCTGCCCGAAATTCCCGAGCGCACCTTCGAAGTCACCTTGCGCCTGCAAGGCGTTGCCCATGTTGTTGTACCCGCCCGCGTAATCGGGGGCGAGCCTGATGGCGGTCTTGTAGCACTCTAGCGCTCCTTGGATATCTCCCTGCGCCTGCAGCACTGTGCCGAGGCCGTTATGTGCCGAGGCCATGTCCGGGCGAAGCAGGATGACTTTCCTGTAGCCCGCCAGCGCTGCAGCGAGCTTGCCCTGCTCCTTCAGGGCGGCGGACAGGTTGCCGAGGGCGTCTACATTGTCGGGGTTTATCCCGAGCGCCTGCTGGAAATTCTCCATCGCGGCGGAAAGTTCGCCAGTTGCCAGCTGCGCGGCCCCCATGTTGCTATAAGCGCCCGCATAATCCGGTTTCAGGCTTATCGCCTTCCGGTAGCATTCAAGCGCGGCCTCTGTATCGCCGTTGGCCTGCAACGCGGTACCCATGTTGTTATAGGCCTCCGCGTAATCCGGCTTGAGCCTGATCGCCTCGCGGTAGCTTGCAATCGCAGCCGCGATGTCTCCCTTGTCCTTCAGCGCATTGGCCTTGTTGTTATGAGCCTCCGCATAGGACGGGTTTATCTCCAGCGCCTGACGGTAATTTTGCAATGCCGCGTCAGGCTGTTTCAGCCCCGCATGGGCCGCGCCGACGATGTTGTAAAGCACGGCCGCACGCGGAAAGGCCTCTATCAGCCGGCTGCCGCGTGAAAGGACATCCCGCAAACGCCCCTGCGTGAAAAGCCCGATGAGCTCCTGTACCCGTTCAGGAGGTGGCGCAGCCCCGACCCCGCTCATGGCCTGCAGCGCCGCTGCGGCACTGAACATGTCGGTGAATGGTTTTTCATCGGGAGCGGTGACATGACATCCACAACAATCGTTTCAACTCTAGTAATGCGGCGGTTTGTCGCGCGCTGCCTGCTCGGCAGGGGTCACGTTCTCGCGGTCGCCTGTTTCGGCGATGGATTCCTGCAGCTTGCGGATCTGCTTTTTCAGCAGGTCGATCTCGGCCCACTGTCGCGTGACCATCTGGTTCAGCGTGCCGTTGACGCCCGGCCGGTCGCTGAAGGGCGACGACAGCGCGCCTGCCAGCATCTGCTCGAAGCCCAGGGCCAGCGC
>JAYUPV010000023.1:0-4769 GCA_043759865.1 Alphaproteobacteria bacterium
TTCGAGTGCGTCCTTCACCTGCTTGTTGTCGGCGTTGGTAACGGCGAAAACCGAACTCAGGAACGCCTGCAGGGCCATGCCCTGAATGCCGCCGCCTTCGATCAGGAAGGACATGCGGAACGGCGCGTTGGCTTCGGTCATGCGCGACAGGAACTGCGGGAAGGGCAGCGGGTCGGTGGGGCCGAGAACCATGTCGACGCCGCCCCAGACATAGGGGCCCATTTCAACGAGGTGGTCGTTGATGACTCTCGCAGAAGCCATGGTGAGCTGCTGGCGGAGCGTCGGCCACAAAATTTCCGACATGTCGGATTTTCTTTCGGGCGCGCGGGCGGGAATAGGGTCTCCCGGCAGGAAAGCGCGCCAGTTGCTATCGCCGGACACCTGAATCATGTTCGCGCGGATGGTGACCAGCGCGTCATGCACTTCCATCTCGTTACATTCGATGCCCATTTCCTTGAGTGAAACCACGGTCGAACTGGTAAAGGACTGGTGGCGGGTACGCAGGCCTTCAATGCCCGCGAAGGGGTACTGGGCGTCGTCTGCCTTGACCCATTTTTTCTTGCGCGAGCGTTCAGCTTCGCGCGCGAAGTCGGACTTCGACAAAATCGCGGGGCGCGTCCACAGCACGAAATAAATTTCTTCCCAGGCGAGATAACGGCACAGGTTCCGCGCGCGTTCTTCGAAAATGTCGTTAATCTCAAGGCCGACGTTGGCGGCGGCGGTGTAGTTGGGGCGCAGGAGCTTGCGGATTTCCTCGCCGATGCGGTCGGGGTTGCGGCAGAAATAAATCTGCACGGCGTGGCCGGGGCGGTCGAAACGCGTACCCATTTTCACGACGCAGTCGGACAAAATCTTGCGGTATTCCTGGTCGCCGATGATCTGCCGCGCGCCGTCGATTTTAATGAGCGTGACGAGCGAGCCGTCCTGCGAAGCGAAGACCGTTTCGCTATCGGCGGTTTCCAGCCTGATGAAGCTTTCGACCGGCTGGCGGAGAAGCCTGACGATAGGTTTCAGCAGTTTGTCGAGCATGCCCATGAACTTGTTCCCGTTCGCTGCCGCCTTGAAACCGGCGGTTCAGGTTTATTAATATATACCATTCGCTTGGTGCTTAAAAAGAGACTTTTGTTCTATCAGGACTTCGGCAGGACTTTGACCTTCGCTAACTTCCGCGCACAGGAAATCAATTGCCGGAATCAAGCGCGATGCTGCGGGGATTGTAATATCCATATAGGGTTTTGCTGGAACTAAACAACCGGCGGGGATGCCTGTGCGCTGTCGACCTTGCCCTTGAGGTCGTAGAACACCTTGACCCAGTTGCGCGGCGGCAGCTCGCCGAAAGGGCCGTCTTTGGAACGCCAGTAGGCGAGAATTTGCGGGAACTGGTTAAACTCGAGATCGCCTTCTTTGATAATGCGGCGGTCGAGCGGCAAAAGGCGGAAGCCTTTCATTTTATTCGCGCGGTTTTTGTATTCGGACACTTCGAGGAAATCCTGAAGCACGGTCGCGAAAATCTTGGGGCTGTCGGTGCCGAGGCGGTTCTTGGCTTCTTCCTTGCGGGCGAGCAACGCTTCCATCGCGTCACGCGCTGCATCGGCCATGGGGCCTTGGGAAATGCGCGCCACATAAATCGCACGGCAGATGTGGTGCAGCGCCGCCTGGCCTATTTCGGGCAGCCAGATGACCGCGCCAGACTGCATGCGGTCAACGCGCTCGACATGGAAACACTGGTGGCAGAAAGTGCAGGCAGTGGCGTAGTCGCCGGCGCCCGTCGCCTTCGCGCCTTTGCCGATGAAATTGATTTCCTGATATTTGCGGGAAACAAAGCCGCAGTAGCGGCAGGTATTGTCGTCGCGCTGTAAAACCTGAGTTTTAACGTCGTCGGGGACCTTGTGAACCGCCGCAGAAAGATCACGCCCGGCATCCGATTTTGAACTGATGCCGGGCGTTATTCTTAGATAAGCCATGACTTACGCTTATCCTTATCCTGTATTACTGGAAGACGGACACTGAGTCCATCTGCAGGGATGACGCGTTGATTTTCGTCATCGAACCGTTCGAGATGGAGCCCTGCATCGCGGTCTGGATGAACGGGAAGGCAAGAAGGCCGCCGCCGCACGCGATACGAACCAGGCCGTCTTTCATCGGAGTCTGGCCGGGGTTGTCCACGTGCTGCTTCAGCTTGAAGATGCCTGCAACGCCAAGGCCGGCGCCACCGATCCAGCAAACCGTCGAGATCAGGTTCTGGAAGCCGCCTGATGCCGTGACCATGTTGTTTGACATGTCGCGGAACGTGGTTGCAGTAGCGGCCGAAGCCTCGCCTGCGCCCATGAACATGCCGATGGTGGCAACAGCTGCCAGTTTATGAGTTACTTTTGAACATTTCATCGTAGTTTCTCCTTCACTTACACACATTAAAGTTAATTGTAGCAAGTTTTTTACACTTGTCTACTATCCAAATGAGATGGTGTTGACGCCAACCGTGTTCGTAATTGCGTTAACAAGTTCGCCCAGGTTGATAGCAACCGCACCTCCTACCAGGAACGTCAAGCCTTGCGCGAGGGTAGCACCCTGCTGACCATCGGCAAAATTTTTCAAGACGAGCCATCCTCTTATGAAAGCGATGTAGCCTACGAGCATCACGAAGACTTCCAACCCTCCCAAAACTGTAGTCACTTGGTCCCGCTGCGTCGCGTTGCTGATAACGTTCGCATCAATGGACATTGTTGTAAGCAGCGAGCTGTCGCCGAAGACGCTGCCGGTCATAGCGCCGATCGCAGAGCCGTAGTTGAGCAGCATGCCTGACGAAATGAAAGTCATAATCGTGCCGAAGCCGGCGGGGCCTTTCGGGCCTTCCTCCATCCGCTTGGTCAGGCGCGAGATACCGACCAGCAGGAGCGAGATACCCGCAAGATAAGCGAAGGCGGCCAGCATATTTTCGACCGGGCCCGCGATGTCCTTCATGACATCGACGACCATTTTCTCGAGACCGCCTGCGGGCGGCGAGACAAGCGTGCCGTAACCGGAGGACGAGATTTTGTTCGCGCCCATGGTGTTCGTGCCGAAAATAGAGCCGTGGACGGCGTTCAGCGAGAAGGGAAGTGACAGCATCATGCCGCCCGCAATCATGCGCTTGACACCCATCGACAGGGGCGTCTGGGCGGGGTTGTCGACATGGTCTTTAAACTTAAAGATGGCGGCGGTACCGAGGAATGCGCCCGAGAGCCAGGCGACAGTGGAAAGAAGATTCTGGAAACTACCCCAGGAGGCCTGCATGTTCTTGAACAACGCACCCATTTTTTGCTGGGCGAAAGCATCGCCCGAGCAGCCGACTATACAAATAGCGGCGAAAGCGAAGATCACAAACCATTTACGATACTGCATGGAATACACCCTAAATCCGTTCCTGAAGAACAGCTTATACCTTTATTACAGCACCTTTTTTTGAACCACGCAAACAATCACCTTTGGTTAGACGGTCAATCTATCAGCTAAGTGTTTAGATTCAATGAACATTATTAGGTAAAATATTCATTTCCGAAATCCATAAAATACAAGCTAAATTGCCTCTGATTACCTTCAAATTGAGAATCGTTCGCAAAAGTGACCGGCAGGTTAAAGCGCGAGCCTTACTGGTTAATCCGGCCCTTGGTGCCATTGACCACCCAGCGGCCTGAGTCGTCTTTCGCAATCGCCGTAACCCTGCCAAGGCCGGTAACAGTGTCACCGACCGCGATGGTTTTCAGCTCGTTCGAGCCGGGCAAAGCAACCCAGGCAACGCCCGGTTTGGCGGATTTCAGCACCCAGCGCGAGGTGGTCACAATCGCTGCGGCAGAGGAAGAGGCCGCACGCGGCACACGTTTGGCACGCGGCTTGGTGGCGACAGGTTCTTCACCGGTCACGGGTGCCGCTGCTACATGCTGTTTTGCTTTTTTACCGGCAACTGCTTCGGCTGCGGTGGCGCGCGCTTCTGCTTTCGCAAGCGCGGCTGCACTGTCGGCTGCTTTCTTTTGGGCGGCGGCGAGGTCTTGTTCGAGCGTCGAAACTTTTTCCTCGAGCTTGGCGATTTTTTCGAGCGACTCCGTGTCGGGTGCTGCAGCCACAACAGGCGCGGTGAAAGGTGCTGCAAGGGGTGCGGGTTCTTCGCTCATGTCAGGCGCTGAGGCAACGGGCGCGGTTTCAACAGGCGCAACGGGCGTGGCCAGCATGTCGGGGCCGCCCGGCGTCGCGAGAGGATCCGTGTCCTGTTCGGCAAGCGGGTCTGCTGCGGGAGCGGGCGCTGCGGCGAGCGGATCCGCAACAGGCGCGGGTGCTGCGAGCACAGGCGCCGACGCGAGCGGGTCCGTTGCGGGAGCGGGAGCAGCCGCAAGAGGATCGGCTGCGGGAGCAGGAACGGGTGCCGGTTCTTCGTCGTCAAATCCGGCAAGCTGGTCGCTGCCCGGCGCGGTGATAGCCGGCGGCGCGGTGCTTGTCGACGAGGAGGGCGGTTGAATCGAGGGCTTGCCATGCGTCGCGGCAAGTTCCGAGGGCGCGCCAAGGGGGTCGGGCATTTCACTCGGCGGTTCTTTGGGCTTGTCGCCTTCGAGGCCGGGGGGCACGGCATCGCTGCCGGTTGCGGCGGCAAGTTCGCCGGTCGCGGCTTCGCCGCCAGCAGCAGGCGGAGCGGGGACGGCAGGCATTGTCGACGCGGTGGTTTCGGCGACAGGCGACAGGCCGGGGATATCGAAGGGCAGCTTGATCAGGCCGAGCTTTTCGCCGCCAGCAGCGCCACC
>JAYUPV010000024.1:0-7824 GCA_043759865.1 Alphaproteobacteria bacterium
AGGTTTTCAAGGCCGGCAGCAAGGAAACCTATGCCGTAAACGATAAAATCGGAGTCGGTCTGCACGGTGTCGATGCCGGATTTATCCGAGATCCTGTCGCCCAGATCGTCGATGACATAGGTGTCGTCGCCCGCGCCGCCGGTAAGCGTATCCGCGCCCGCGCCGCCGTCGAGAATATTGTTCCCGATATTGCCCGTCCGTTTGTTGGAAAGGGCGTTGCCCGTGGCATCGCTGTTGCCTGCACCCGTCAGGAAAATGTCCTCGATGCCTGCCGAAGGTCCGCCCGCAATGGACGCGCTGACGCTGGAATAAACCACATCCATGCCCTCGCCCGGATTTTCGCGCGCGACGTCGAGCAGGCTGTCGAAATAGAACGTGTCGTTGCCGAGGCCGCCGTCCATGTCATCGTCGCCGGTTCCGCCGTCCAGCTTGTCGCTGCCGTCGTCACCGATGAGTGTGTCGTCGCCGCCAAGCCCGGACAGGCTGTTCGTGAAGCGGTTGCCGGTGATGATGTTCGCGACGGCGTTGCCCGTGCCGCCGATGGCGGAGGAGCCGGTGAGCGTCAGGTTTTCAATCTCGTCCGCGAGCGTCAGTTTTATCTTCGAGTTGACCGTGTCGGCGCCTTCGCCGACAAGCTCGGTGATGATATCTTTGGTATTGTCGATGGAATAAATATCGTCGCCGTCGCCGCCGACCATAGTGTCGGCCCCGCCGCTGCCGGTCAGCGTGTCGTCGCCAAGCCCGCCCGTCAGCGTGTTCACGCCCGAGTTGCCGGTGATGATGTTGTTGTCGTCGTTGCCGGTGCCGTTCCATTTACCCGAGCCGGTGAGGGTCAGGTTCTCGATATTCGTCGCCGTCAGGTCAAACGTGAAATTGGTGAGGGCGCTGTCATTGCCTTCGCCGAGAAGTTCGACAGCCGAGTCGCCGACGACGTTCATGAAATAGGTGTCGTCGCCAATGCCGCCCGTCATAACATCGGCGCCCACCGCACCGTTGAGGCTGTTGTCGGTATCGTTGCCGATGAGCGTGTCGCCGCCCGGCGTGCCGATGGCGTTCTCGATATAGTTCACGATAAACGTCGCGGTGATGTCGAGGACGTAAAAGGCAAGCGCCGTATAGGAATAGCCGTCCTGATGGTTAATGAGGCTGTTTTCCCGCAGGTCAATCGTGGTGGGGCCGGTAAGAGCCTCGCCGCTGATGGTGTCGATACCGCCTGCGTCCCAGATGGTCTTGACGATGCCGTCCTGCGACAGCAGGTAAAAATCGTTGCCGGTGTGGTTGTTGTAATTGACGCCGTAGATACTCTGGATGGCGAGAATGTCGAGCGGCATCGGCGTGGCCTGATAGCCCCGCAGCTGGTTGTCGGGGCTGCCGGTGATGAGGGGCGGGTCGTTATAGCTCATGATCGTCTGGAAACCGTCGTCATTAATGATCGGCATCAGCGGGCGTCCGTTACCACCGTCGTCATGCGGGTGTTTCATGCCGAGCGTGTGGCCGATTTCGTGTATCGCGACCGCCATGCCGAGCGCGCCGGGGCGCAGGTTCTTGAAAAACTGGTCACCGTCGAACAGCAAAAGGTCGCCCTCGGGCTGCACATAGTTCAGGCGCGTATAGCCGAGGTTGTTCAGCAGGCCGGTGGGGTCTGCCATGTCCGAGTCCACATAAGCGGGATCCGGGAAAAAGCCGATGCCGAGAAGCCCCACCACGCCGGAGAACCCTGCGGAAATAATGGCCATGTCCGCATTGCTGGTCTCAAAGGCGTCGCCGGTCGCTTCGACCTGCTGGAATGAAATATTCGCGACGGCCGCCCAGGAATTTAGGGCCGCCGTGATGTTGTCGGAGGCGTTCAGATTAAAGCCGCGCCCGCCATCCGCATAAAATGCGTAAGTGAGCGTGACAGGCCCGCCGTCGATCCAGGCGCCGCCCTGCACCAGCCCGTCGATCAGCGGGTCGCCGGATAACGGAATGATGTTGCTGGTCGGAGTTGCTGCCATTTTATTCCCCCACTTGCGAAGCGCGCTATGAAAAAAGCCGCGACTGTGTTTACAGCTTAGACTATATATTCTCCCGTTAAAATTTGGTTGCCAAAATGGAGGACAGGCACAAAAAATGCGCTGCATACGGCAAATACGCCCATAAAGCGGCGTGTTATTCCGTAACTACTGCTGCGAAGCCCTGCGGAAGGGGCGTTATTCCGGCAGGAATATAAAATTGAAAATGTAGTTCTTGCGGTCGGCGCGGTTGAAACTCACCGCAGGGTCGAGATGCGCGAAGGGCGTCAGCTGCCCGCGGCGCAGCGCATAGCAGCGATAGCCGTAGGTATTGCAGATAAGCTCGATGCGCCCTTTCAAGGGGTTCGAGTTGTGGACGTCCTCGACCTCGACCAGCAGATTGGGACGCCATTTCGCGAGCGTGTTTTTCGCGCCTTCCAGCACCTGCATCTCGAAACCCTCGACATCGATCTTGATGAAGCCGATGTTTTCAATCGCGCAGTCATCAAGCCGCTTTGCCTCGATATCAACCGCGACATGCTTGCTCTTGTCGCGCTCGTTCAAGGAACCGCCGAGGTTGGAATAGCCGCCATCGGTTTTCGGCAGGTGCATTTTCGCAGCACCCGTCTGGTTGCTGAGCGCGAGGCGGTAAGGCTTGATGCGGTCGCCGAGGTAAGACACCATCATGTCGTACATTTTCGGGTGCGGTTCAAAAGCGTGGACCTCGCCGCTGCACTCCAGCATGGCATAGGCGTAAATGCCTTTGTTCGCGCCGACGTCCAGACTTGCCTTGCCCGGATGGCACAGGAACGGCAGCAGCCGTATCTCGGGAACTTTGCGGCGTTCTTTCCGGTAGCGCATATGGATGTACAGCTGGGCCGGCAGCAGGTATTTTTTCAACTTCTCCTCGAAATTGAGGGGCGGCGCAAATTTCTCTGCCTGCTGCTCCATTGCTCTTATCCTCCGGTACCAAAACTTTTAAAACGGCGCACGCCGATGATTACAGGCGCGCGCGCCTGTAATTAAAGTGAAGATATCCGTTTAACAAGGTCATGATAAGGAAAAAACCGACCTTCCCGGGCGCCGCCCTTCCAAAAATAGCGTTGCGGACATCCAAAAATCGGGTGGCTTGCAAAGCATTGATTTCGCTTTGTGATTTCGGGGGGCTGTTTCGCGTCCGCTTTGCATCAAGAGTTTGAATTCATTACATTCACGCTCCGGCCAGACGCACGGCGAGGTAGTGGGACACGGTTTTTTATCTCCGCAAAGGCAATAGGCCGCATCCTGCGGGGGAAAAGAGAATGAATACAATGAAACGGCGCGGTTTAAAAAACGCTCCGTTTTTACGTGTCATCCCGGGCGCAAAGAGTTTCAATCTACGTCGCCCCCTTTTCTTTTTCCCCTCTTCTCTTGGGAGAGAGTCGGGAAAGCCAAGGTGGACGCTGATAGTCGGTAGTTAAGTATTGCGTCCCCTGAATTATCAGCCCTTATGATGGTTGAGAGCCGTTAACCGCTCTCATCATTAATTCCCTGCTATCACTGAAAGTACAGGATTTTTTACAACCTTTTGGGAGGGTATATGCGGTTTTAAAATACAAAAACTTGATTAGATTTTGTTATTATGTTAATATTTTATGACAAATTATGAAAGTCGGAGTTATTTTTAGTGAAAAATTTGACACTTATTATACGCCCCGCCGCTGTTACAGATGCTTCGCAGATTGCAACTTTGCATGCTCTTAGTTTTGGCGGAGCTGACGCATATGTGGATCCGTGGAAGGAAGAAGATTTTCAAGAGATGATTAGATTTGGCAATTTATCGTGGCTATAATCCCTTTCTTGTTGCCACGACCGACAATGCAATTGTCGGCTTTATTGTTGTCAATTACGATCCTCAGAAGCCTTATTGTGCCTATATTGCAAGCATAGATGTCGATCCGTCACACAGAAAAGAACACATAGCTCGTTCCATGATGGAAAAAGTTGAAGAGATCATCGATAATACAAAAGAATTCAACATGAGCACGATTATTACGGCTCATATCCATGGCAGTAATACAGCTTCACAACGGTTGTTTCAATCTTTTGGCTATGCGGTGACCGGAGTGCAAAAAGAGCGTTATATAAAAAATGCTGACGCACTTATTGTTGAGAAGGTGCTACCGGTTAAAAAATCAGTCGCCAGGCTTTAGCTCCCCATATTTTAAAACTCGTCGAATAGAAAAATGCCCTTTTGAGCAAAGCCCGCATTCGAAGGAATTCGGGGGACACAATACTTAATTCCTGAATTTAAAATAAAATGGCGTCCTCGGCGGGATTTGAACCTGCGACCCTCAGTTTAGGAAACTGATGCTCTATCCAGCTGAGCTACGAGGACGTAAAGAAAATGTACTCCAAAAAAGAACGGCGTTCAAACCCTGAACGCCGCCTTTCCTGATCTCTTGAAAACCGGCTCTAGCGGTGGTGGCCGGGTCTCTGGCCGCCACGATCACGGTCGCCGCCGCCGCGATGGTCGCGGTCGTTGCCGCGATGGTCATCCCTGCGGTGGTCGTTCCAACGGTTGTCGTGCCCGCGGTATTCGTGATGGCTGCCCCATGGATTGAAGATCGGGCCGAACAGGATAATCGGGCGGATGGGGCGCACATAGGTATAGGTCGGGACATAGACCGGCACCGGCCTGCTGTAGTACACAACGGGAGTCCGGTTGATTTCCAGCTGGCTTGCGCTGGCGATGGCGTTCTGGAACTGCTGCTTGCCGTAGGAGTCATCGAGGTTGAAGGCGCGGAGCGGGGTGCGGGTGTTGCCGTTCAGTTGGTATTCGACACCGACATTTTCGCCGGTCTGGTCGACGCGGGCGCTGGTGTAGCCGAGGCCTGCGCGCGGGTAGACATTGTTCATGGGCAGCTGCGACACGGCGGCCACGACTTCATCGGCAACATAGTTGTTGTTGACAAGGTCTGCCTGCGCGGGTTGGTTCTGGCTGACGGTGATGCCCTGACCGACAGGCGTTTGCGCCTGCGCTGCTGTACTTACACCGACGACACCGGCGGCGAGCGCGAAAGAAAGCATGAGTGATTTCAGTTTCTTCATGGGAAGAGGTACTCCACGTTAATTAAAACTCTCAATGAGCAGAACTTATACGCCGAACTCTCCCCGTCGTCAAAGACATTTATGGCAATAAAATTGTTATATTAATTAAACGATAGCAATGACTTAACTGCCATTTTCTTACGGTGTCATGAAACTATCTTCGTTCTGCGCAAGAAGTGGATAGTTTTCCGCGCCCTGCCCGCGCTACGGTACGGCAGGAAAAAGACAGAGAATCAAGATGCCAAAAGCCGTTTCAGCAAAAGAACGCGAAGTGATGCAGGAGCTGTGCCGCCATATCGCCGCGCATGGCGATAAAACCCTGACCCTCGAAGCCCTCGCTGTCAAAAGCGACCTGAGCCCCTTTCACCTGCAGCGCCGGTTCAAGGCCGTGATCGGCGTGACGCCGCGCGAGTACCAAGAGGCCTGCCGCCTGCAATCGCTGAAGTCGGGGTTGAAAGGCAGCAGCTCGGTAACAGAGGCTATCTACGATGCGGGTTTCAATTCATCAAGCCGCGTTTATGCGCGCGCGGATTCACGCCTCGGCATGACACCGCGCCAGTACAGCCGCGCGGGGGCGGCGCTTGAAATTTCCTATGCCGATGCGAAAACGCCGCTCGGCCGCCTCATGATCGGCGCGACCGACCGCGGCATCTGCTGCATCCAGTTCGGCGAAAGCTCCGGCGCACTGCTCGCGCTGCTGGAAAAAGAATTTCCCGGCGCAAATCTTGCGCCCATGGATAAAAAATATAAAAAGCAGTTCGATGCGTGGATTGCGCAACTGAACAAATATCTGCATGGCGATACGGCGCGGCTCCAACTTCCGCTCGACATTCGCGGCACGGTCTTCCAGATGAAAGTCTGGAAATATCTCCAGCAGATGCCCCCCGGCACGACGCAGTCCTATGCCGCTGTCGCAAAGGGCATCGGCAGGCCGGCGGCGGCGCGCGCCGTGGCGAAGGCCTGTGCCTCCAACCGCATTGCCATCCTCATCCCCTGCCACCGCGTTATTCGCGGCGACGGCTCGATTTCGGGCTACAAATGGGGCGTGGCGCGCAAGGAAAAACTGTTGGCAATGGAAGGCCCGGGCGGGAAATGAGCAAACGCGACCTCCTCCGCCTGTTCCTGCTCGCCGCCATCTGGGGGGCGTCGTTTATTTTTATGCGTATCCTCGCGCCTGCCATCGGCGCAGGGCTTACCGTTTTTCTGCGGCTCATGCTGGCGGGGATTGCGCTGCTCATCGGTTTCAAGGCGGCGGGGTATGATTTTGAAACGCGGAAATACTGGAAGCAGTATCTTGTGACAGGCGCGGTCAATTCAGCGCTGCCCTTTCTGCTTTATGCCTATGCAGCGCTGCACATGCCCGCTTCGTATATGTCGATATTGAATTCCAGCACGCCGCTGTTCGGCGTGCTTTTTTCCGCGTTATGGCTTGGCGAAAGCCTGACGCTGCAAAAACTTGCGGGTCTTGCCATGGGCTCAATCGGCGTAGCGCTCGTGGCAGGCACGGGGGCGGCGGGCATGGACAGCCATTTCGTTTCCGCCGCGCTTGCCTGCCTTGCGGGATCGTCCTGCTATGCGGTTGCGGGGATTTACATCAAGAAATTCGCTGTCGGGGTCAAGCCAGCCGGCATTGCCACCTGCAGCCAGCTGGCGGCATCGATCATACTGCTGCCGACTTTCCTTGATCTTCCGCCCGTCGCCGTTTTCACGCCGCTTGTGCTTGGCAGCATATTCATGCTGTCGCTGGTCTGCAGCGGCATCGCCTACCTGCTTTATTTCAGCCTGATGGAAAGCGCGGGGCCGTCGAAGGCGCTGACCGTGACTTTCCTTGTGCCGGGCTTCGGCATGGTCTGGGCGTCGCTGTTTCTGCATGAACACATCACAGCCGCCATGCTCGCGGGCTGCCTGCTGATTATCGCGGGTACGGCTTGCGTGATCGGGCTGTTTGGCAGAAAAAAAACTACTTCGGCTTGAACTGCGCGGGGCCGGGCGCGACGATGGCGCCTTTTGTCGACATCGTCAGGCTCGCGAAATCGTCTATCGGCGGCGGGTCGCCGCCCAGCTCCTGCAACGCACGGTGCGCGTCGCGCAGGGCCATCTTGTTCTCGAAAGTGCTGAAGGGAATGACGTTCTGCGAGATGCCGCCCTGCAGGTTGAAATTCTTGTCAAGCGTCATGGTAGTGACGGTCGCGGTGAAAGACTTGAAATCGTAAAGCGTGGCCGTCACCTGCTGCGTGGTCACCTGCGGTTCCAGCCGCTGCCAGAGGATGGGGTGGAAATAACGCTCGAGCACGCGGCTGTCGTCCACTTTCTCGTAGCCGGTCTGCTGCTCCGCCGTGCGCAGGCCCACCGCCTTGTCAAAGGCTTCGACAAATTTCAGTTTCTTTGGCAATGCGGCCATGGCGGCGCGATCCTTTCACGACAATCCGGTAATTTTCTTTTGAGTACTTGAGGTTAGCAGAACCTTTCTTTATGTCAACGCACTATGATGCGTTGGGCTAGCCACAATGATTTGCTTTGCTTTTGAAGGGCTTATATAAAGCAACCATGCAGAAGTTGACCATCAAACATACCAAGCTGTTTGCCTTGAGCTTCCTGACCGCAGCCGCAGTTGGTGCCGCGCTATGGCTGCTGCTCATGCCGCAAAACGCCAAGGAAGAAATACACGCGTCGCTCGGCAACCCCGAGGCGCAATATCTGCTGGCCAAGCGGCTTGCCGGCGGCAGCGGCGTGCCCGAAGACG
>JAYUPV010000025.1:0-2622 GCA_043759865.1 Alphaproteobacteria bacterium
CCATCTTCGAAAAATTCTCCTGTACGCCCGAGGCGCTTGTCACCAAGCTCGAGCTTGTCGTCGCCGAACTTGGCGATGTCGGCACCTGGCAGTCGAAACTGGAGCGCCTGTTGCGCGAGCGCGACAACATGGGCCCTGTGAACCTGCGCGCCGAAGTGGAAGCGCAAGAAATCACCGACACCATGACCAGCATGCAAACCGAACGCGACGACCTCGTCGCCGCCATCGGCAAGCTGCGCGAAGGCATCAACACGCTGAACAAGGAAGCGCGCACGCGCCTTCTGTCGGCTTTCGATGTCGTGAACACGCACTTCCAGAAGCTGTTTACCCGCCTGTTCAACGGCGGTCAGGCATACCTGAAGCTCATCGAAGCGGAAGACCCGCTGGAATCGGGCCTCGAGATTTATGCCCAGCCCCCCGGCAAGAAGACCTCCGTCCTCTCGCTGCTGTCGGGCGGCGAGCAGACGCTGACTTCCATCGCGCTTATCTTCGCGATGTTCTTGACCAACCCCGCGCCCATCTGCGTGCTGGACGAAGTTGACGCTCCCCTGGACGAAAGCAACGTCGACCGTTATTGCACGCTGCTGGAAGATCTGGTCAAAGAATGCCAGACGCGCTTCGTGGTCATCACCCACCATCGCATGACCATGGCGCGCATGGACCGCCTCTACGGCGTCACCATGAGCGAAAAAGGCGTCTCGCAGCTCGTCTCCGTCGACCTGAAACAGCACGAACTGGGTCTGGAAGAAGCGGCGTAAAACAAATACCTGTAAGCAAAAAAGGCCGCCCTTCAAAGGCGGCCTTTTTCTTTTGCGTCGTTTATCGTAAGGGACAAACCGTTGGCTTCCTCGGCCCCACAGGCGTTACGGGCGCATCACCTTTCATCTCCGCAAGCCATTGCTTGTCCTGAAACTGTTCGTCGAGCACAAGGCCGCTTTGCAGCAAGTGGTCGGCGGTTTCTTTTAAAGTGTAAACACCGCTGATAACCCAGCCGCCGATGACGCAGTCGTCAAACGTTGCTCCGCGCAGCTTACGGGAGATTTCATCGCGGTTGTCGGGGCGGATATAGGCGATAACGCCGTAATCGTCGTCCTTGCGAAGCGTGAAGGTATAGGTCGCCTCCATCGCCATCACATCGGCCTTGTTGATGCTGCCCCACTCGAAACCGGCCTGCTCTAGCCGTGCGCCGATCTTTGACGGCGTATCAAGCCCCGCAATACGCAAGAGCCCGCCTTCAAAAGTCGCATCGGTGAATAAGGCCAGCACGGGCGCGATATCGGCCATTGCAAACGCTGCACCAGCGTCTTCCGTCACTGAAAAGACCACAGGCTTTCGCCCTGCTTCGTCAAATGCGCCGGAAATCGCCATTAGCGCAGCTTACGGGAGTTTTTCGACGCAGGCTTCGCCTTCACTGCCAATACTTCCGCCTTGTTTGACGCTTCCCATTCCATACCTTCGGCGGCAAGAGCGGTGCCGAGCTGCGCGCGGCTTTGCTTCGCATCGAGCTGCCACATGCCGTAAACGCTGTCGTCGATGTATTCGGCTTTGGGGAACAGGAATTCCATGACGTTGTACGATTTCTTGGAATACTCGTCGTCATAGCCCTTTGGTGTCACAATCGCCATCACGCCGCCCATATCGGGCTCGTCGATGACCGTGAAGATAAAGCGAGACGACAGTTCTTTGCGGTCGGCCTTTTTCAGCAGGGCTTCCGGCACGTCCTTGCGGCCCTTCACCACGATGTCCATGATCTGGTCAACCACAGGTTTTTCGGCGACGGGCTTTTGCCATGCTGCGGGGTTGAAGTTTTCGGGCAGGCTGACATTCATGTTGACGTCCTTGCCACGGATGCTGAAGGCGCGCTCGGATGTCTGGGTGACGGTCAGGGTCTGGCCGGTCACGGTGTTCTCGAAGTCGCGCACCCACTGGCCTTCGGCGTTTTTCGATTTCGGGCCGACACGTTTCCAGTCTTTGGCATTGCTATCGAGCGTCAGCTGGAAAATCGTTTTCAACTGGTCGGTGGTGGTATTATCTTTCATAGATGGCTCCTCGTACGGGGGAAAGCGGGAATAAATCAATGAATGCGAATGTTTACCATAAACTTAATATTGCCACAATAGGGAAACCAAGCGATATGGGCGCTCCTTTATGCCATTGAAAAACATGTACTATTATTACTAATCGAATGGTAATAATTTGACAGTATGCTTATAGTAGGTGGCACAGGGTCTTTCAGTGATTAATCCCGCTAAAAAATTGAAGCTCGTCCTGACTGCAGCGTTGCTGGCGTGTTCGTTGACCGCCTCGACGGCTGAAGGCCTGACACCCGGCACCGTCCTCACCCGCGCCGATACCGTTTGCGATGTAACCGGCACCGTGACAGAGATGAAAAGCATCGAACGCTCGCCCTGGACCGACGGCACGCCATCGACCCTTTCGGTGTTCGAGACACATATTAAAGTCAATATCCACAAGCGCGCGCCGCACAGCAAAAACGCCTCGCCGGAAAGCCCGTGCCATGCCGCGCTCGAAAAGAACGAGCTGCGCACATATAAGCTCTGCTCCAGCCAGAAGCCTCGCACCGGCGACCGCATCAAGGGCACCGAGGGCGGCTCGCCCGGC
>JAYUPV010000026.1:0-2909 GCA_043759865.1 Alphaproteobacteria bacterium
AAACCCACGACCTCGCCTGGAACGGCCTGCAGCTGAAAATCACACGCGAGACCGACCACCTCATGACAAACCTGACCGGCAAAGAACACGACATCATCAAGGTGCGAAGCCCGGCAAATGCACCCCTGCCCATCGCGGCAAACGGGTTTTACAACCACACGCTCCCGTCCTCCATCATCAGCGCCGCAGGCGGACCTGTCGCCTATATCGACGTGATGCTCGAAGCTGAATCAATGATGGCAGCATAAGGGAGGGAACAGCCATGACAACACTTTACGCACAGCCTTACGACATCAGCGCGACCGGCTTTTACTTCGACAGTCTCGAAGAGTACGGGCAAAAAGCCGCAAAGAACCGCAACGACTTCGGCGGCATCGTCGAGGAATACGAAATCCAGTTCATCGACGGGGAGAGTATCGACGCCAAGCTGTTCGACGCCCTTGGCGTCAACCAGTGCAGCTTTGGCAGCTTTCTGGATGCCTGCGACGACTGGGACGAGCACCAGAAGCGCAAGGTCATCATCGCGGTCGGCGAATGTGGCTATAGCTTCGACCTAAAATTAGGCGACCCGGACGATCTCGACGTCGATATTTACGAGCTGGGCAGCCTGAAAGAACTTGCTGAAACCTTCGTGGATGAGGGCTTGTTCGGGGATATACCGGATAGACTGCTCCCGTATCTCGATTATGATGCTATCGCGCGCGATCTTGGGATGGACTACAGCAAGACTGAAGTCGCAGGTACGCATCTGATTTACAGATGTGCCTGAGAACGGGCGAATGCCGCCACCGTTTCAGGAGCCCGAGACAATTTATCATAAATTTAAAATCGTGCTGCTGTTTTAGCGCGTCTGAGTTGGCGGTAATATCTTTTGGCCATATCGATTTCAAAGGGCCTGACATTTGCCATCAGCGTTGGCTTGATTCTCTTCGCGAGTGTCGGGGCCATGTAGTCGGGCGCACCACCGTTGATGCCTGCCTTGAAAATGTCCTTGAGATTGAAGGCATCGAGCGTGTGTATGCTGCCCTCCGCCGCTGTTCCCCGCTCATCTACGTCGCGGCGCCGGTTTTTGATTGTCCTGAAATCATAGTTGGCCGCGAGATTGCTTTTCTGGAAGCCGTCGAAGGCCTCCGTCCATTTTTTCGGGCTTGGTGTTTTCTGGTACTTGAGCTTTTGCATCATCATTTTCTCGAAAACCCAAGCGTCGCCTTCTACCGCGCGAGTGAAGGCGATGCGGGCGCTGAGCGACAGTTTATCAATTTTTTCAGCGTTGCTGATCGTTGTCAGCTGCCACAGATGGCGCAGTTCATGCAGCAGCACAGCGGCCAGCTGCGTGTCGCCTTGGTTGCTGTCCAAGTTTATCCCGTGGCCGCGTTCCGCGGGCGATTTGGTAAAGTCGCCCGAGTCATACCTGCCCATCTTGGCGGAAAAAAGGGGATAACCCTCCATCTCGATTGGGCAATTCAAGTCGCTGGCCAGTTGTAGCAGCACCTTACCCTCGGGAAGCGTTGAAATTTTTGCCTTCAACACCTCAAGACGCGCTTCCTGATAACTTGGCGTTTGCGCCTTGTTTTTAAGGCGTTGCAGTAGCGACATCTGACCGACCTCAACTCTGTATTTTCTACTGCATGGTATAAATGACATTATTGTTTATGTCAACTGCATTCAAAAATGCATATGATAATCAACGAACAGACGCAGAGTTCTGAGAAATATGCCATGCAACGCGACACGCTTTACTTGACTGCATTTTTTTCATCTGCGCATGCAGACTCCCAAACACGCCTCAATTGGAAGTTTACCAAATACGGGCGATGGCTGCTCTCGGCAGAAACCAACATCAGCCTTCGCTTTTTATCAATAAATTTTACGGGTTGCGGTGCTGCGCCAGAAGCTCAGCACGAACTTCTTCCTCAGTCCAGTGCAGTCGCTCGGGATTTCCACGAAGAAGCGTGAACGCTTCTTCGTGACCGTCATCCCAACTTTATACGGCCTAAGTTGAGAGCCGATGATATTTTCTATGACGGCAGCCTTCAGCACCGTCAACTTCATAAACTCGCCGTCGATATGAGCGATTTGCGCCACAACCTTTTGCTTCCCCCAAGGCCGTGATTTTGTTTTTTTACACCGGGATTTATTGGGCGACCATATCGCTTCTACCCATTCAACGACCTCGACTTCCACAAACTCGCCCTGAGACTTTTCCCAAACCATTTTTTACCTTCTGGTGCTGAACTTGCTTGAACTTCTTGGCAGCGAGGTTGCCGTCATGCGAATGGCAGCTGGCGCAACCGTGCTGACACCGCCCCCGCTCGGGGGGCGGATGCCCGCCCGCGAGAGCATTTCCTTGACCTCCAGTACATTCGCCCGAAGGTTTGGCACAGCCACTTTCGGGTCGATGGGCGGGCGGCGCGAAACTTTGCTTTCGTTTTCCGGCGCGTTGAACACGCGGTTTACAAGCTGAGCGTTATCGCGCTGAAAGACGATCTTCTGGATATATTCGCGCTCGTCCAGCCGCTTGTCCTCGGGCGGCGGCATGACTGAAACGCGCCATGCCGGCAGCCCGTTCAGGGCATAACTCATGTTCTGGATAACGGCATAGAAGGAGCGGTTCGCTTCCTGCCGCCGCAATTCTTCCTCCACCTTTATTTGCAGGACTGCATATTGACGGACATACTCGTTAAACTCGGCTTGTTTCACCTGATATTCGAGGGTCTTTTCTTTTGCCCTTTCTTCTTCTGTCTTACCCTCAACCGCCTTGAGTTGCAGGGTTTCGAGGGTCTTCTCGATCAGCTTGCGGATGCGCCAGCGCATTTCATCGGAAAGCAGGTTACTTTCCAAGGACGCTTGCAGCAGCGACAAATCGCCCGACAGCAGGGCGATTTTGGTTTCGACCTGTGCGAGTTGCA